>NZ_BAAAZP010000225.1:0-9210 GCF_039536965.1 Nonomuraea antimicrobica
GGCCGACGACCTCGACTCGCCGGGCGCGTACGGTCGCCAGCAGCCCATCGGCCCGCGGCCCGGCGGGCAGGGCGACGGCCGAGCGCCACAGCGCCAGCCTGCGCTCGGCCGCGACCATCATCTCGGGCGTGTATTCCCAGTCGGCCCGGTAGTGGTGGGCCAGCAGCACCAGCCGGATCGCCATCGGGTCGCGCTCCTGGCGCAGCTTGGAGACGAAGACCAGGTTGCCCTTGGACTTCGACATCTTCTCGCCGTCGAGCGCCACCATCCCGGCGTGCGTGTAGAACTTGGCGAACGGCCACTCGCCGGTCGCGGCGTGCCCCTCGGAGGCGCCGCACTCGTGGTGCGGGAAGATCAGGTCGGAGCCGCCGCCGGCCACGTCGTAGCCGGGGCCCAGGTTGCCGAGGGCGATCGCGGTGCACTCGATGTGCCAGCCGGGCCGGCCGCGGCCCAACCCCGACTCCCACGAGGGCTCGCCCGGCCGCTCGGCCCGCCACAGCAGCCAGTCGAGCGGGTGGCGCTTGCCCGGCCGGTCGGGGTCGCCGCCGCGCTCGGCGAACAGGGCCAGCATCTCCCGCTCGTCGTAGCCGGACACCTGACCGAACTTGGGGGCGTCGGCCACGCTGAAGTAGACGTCGCCGTCGAGGTCGTACGTCACGCCCTTGGCCGACAGCTTGCCGATCAGGTCGGCCACCTCGCCGATGACCTCGGTGACGCCGACGTATTCGCGGGGCGGCAGGATCCGCAGCGCCTCCATGTCGCCGCGGAACAGCTCGATCTCCCGCTCGGCCAGGTCGTGCCAGTCGACGCCGGTCTGCGCGGCCCGTTCGAGCAGCGGGTCGTCCACGTCGGTGGCGTTCTGGGTGTAGTGGACCTGGTGGCCCGCGTCGCGCCACATCCGGCCCACGAGGTCGAAGGCGTGGTAGGTGTTGGCGTGGCCGAGGTGGGTGGCGTCGTAGGGGGTGATGCCGCAGACGTACATCCTGGCGGTCGGGCCGGGATCGGTCTGCCTCACCTGCCTGGCCGACGTGTCGTAGAGACTCAGCGGAATGCTCTCACCCGGGAGCTGTGGAACGTTCTGGGCAGACCACGATCTCATGCCTTTGAGCCTATCCGTCCCGGTCGGCGGTCAGGTCGGTGAAGTCGTACGTCACGCCGTCCTGGGCGATCGCGACCTCCATCACCGACAGGGAGGCGAAGACCCGTCCGTCGGAGGTCTCGTGCCGGACGATGAGCGCGCCGGGGTCGGACGACGGACCGGCCTGGATCAGGTCGCCCCAGCGGGAGGCGGCGCGGAAGCGCGGCAGGTAGGCGGCGACCCGCTCGTCCTCGGGGTCGAGGCCGGAGTTGACGACCATGCTGGTGCCCTCGGGCAGACCGGACTCGGTCACACGCTCGCCGTCCCAGCTCAGCAGCCGCACCCGCGCGAGGTCGGCCAGCACGAGGTGGAACGGGTCGTAGCGGCTCAGGTCGGCGCCCGGCAGCTCCCCCGTATGCGCCGCCCGCAGCGCCAGGTCGCCCCGCGAGACCCGGGTCGTCTCCTCCGCCGCCCGGCCGTGACCGTTGAGCAGCGCGGCGGCGCGGCGGGCCGCCGGGTTGACGGCCAGCCAGGTGCCGCCCGCCTTGAGGTCGCGCCCGCCGATCACTCCCGGGTATTCCGGCCAGTGCTCCCCCGGCCCCTCCCAGGGCCGGTCGGTGAACTCGTCTCTCACGCCCATGAGCGTCAGCGGCCGCCCGGTTCTCACGATCAGCGTGCACATGAGCACAGGGTATTAGACGGGTTTGGGGTATTTCAGATGGGGGGCCAGGGTATAGCCGGCCAGCCCTCCGACGGGTACGGATGCACCCCGGTGTCCAGCAGCCGCCGCACCCGCTGCCACGTGGCCTCCACCTCGGCCAGCGTGAGCAGCTCGCGCAGCCGCCGCCCGAGCGAGCCCGCCTCGATGTCGCGCTCGAGCTTGGCCAGCACCGCCACCGCCTCGCGGGCCAGCGGCTTGCCGCGCCACTGCCACAGGACCGTGCGCAGTTTGTCCTCGGCGGAGAAGCAGACCCCGTGGTCGACCCCGTACACGTGGCCGGTGGGCAGCGGCAGCAGGTGCCCGCCCTTGCGGTCGGCGTTGTTGATCACCGCGTCGAAGACGGCCATCCGGCGTACGACCGGGTTGCGGCTCTTGACCAGCCGCATGAGGTCGATCTCGCGCTCGGTGTCGATCCAGAGCTGGACCATGCCCGGTCCGAAGGGGCCGTCACGGTAGACCGTGGGCGGCACGACGCGCCAGCCGGTCGCCTGCGAGACCTCGAAGGCGGCGACCTCGCGGGCGGCGAGGGTGCCGTCGGGGAAGTCCCACAGCGGGCGCTCGCCGCGTACGGGCTTGTAGACGCAGGCCGCCGAGCGGGAGCCCAGCTTGACCGAGCAGTAGAGCGTCATGTTGGTCGCCTCGACGAGCCGGCCCGCGACCTCCAGGCTGCCGTCGCGCAGCAGCGTGAGCGCCTCGTCGTCATGCATGGAAGGCGGTGGGGCGGGCTGGACGGCCGGTTCGCTCTCCGGAGCGGTCATGAAGCCGCCTCACCCCCGCGGTAGCCGTTGAGACGTACGCAGACGTGTCCGGTGGCGTCGAGCGGCTGCCCGCACAGGGGGCACGGCGGCCGGCCCGCCGCGACGATCTGGAGTGCGCGCTGGGTGAAGGCGCGGGCGGCTCCCGCGCTGATGCGCACGCGCAGCACCGCCGGGTCGGGCGTCTCGAGGTCGTCTTCTTCCACGACCTCCTGCGCCTCTATCACCACCTGCGATTTCTCGGCGTCCCAGGTGAGCGCCATGGTGCCGACGCGGAAGTCCTCCGCGACCGGCGAGTCGAGCGGCCCGTCGTCGGCCAGGTCGGCCGGGGCGAGTGCGGGCACGTGAGCGGTGCCCCCACTGAGCCGCAGCACCTCGTCGAGCAGCTCGTCGAGCCTGCCCGCGAGCGCCGCGACCTGCAATTTCTCCAGCGCCACCGTGGTCAGTCTGCCCTCGGCCCTGGCCTGCAGAAAAAAGACCCGCGCGCCCGGCTGCCCCAAGGCACCGGCGACGAACCTCTCTGGTGGGTCGTAGTCGAAGACCGGCATAGCCTGACCTTACGTGGTTCCGGGTCCACCGCCGACGGCGGCATCGCTCCCGGTGATGTTTTCTCCCCCGTCTTTTTCCTCCGAATCCTCGGGTAGCCGCAATTGCCCCATATCGTTAACCTTGAGAACAAAGGGACGCAAGGGGGCATAGCGAATGACGGTGAGGGCCGCAGGATCGGCTGTTATCCGCTGAAACTGATCAAGATGGAGCCCCAGAGCGTCCGCGACGATCGCCTTGATCACGTCGCCGTGGCTGCAAACCAGGTAGACAGCCTTCTCTCCGAGGTGACGATTCCACTCCCTGACCGCCGCGACCGCGCGGTGCTGCATCTCCGGCAGCGACTCCCCTCCCGGGAACGTCACCGCGCTCGGATGCGCCTGCACCACCCGCCACAGCGGCTCCTTGGCCAGCTCGGCCAGCGGCCGGCCGGTCCACTCGCCGTAGCCGCACTCGATGAACCGGTCGTCGGTCCGCACCTCGACCCCGCGTCCTTCCGCGACTGATTGGGCCGTTTCCCGGCAGCGCTCCAGCGGACTGGAGACAATGGCGTCGAGCTTGACGCCCGCGACGCGCTCGGCGAGCGCGACGGCCTGCGCCCTGCCCGCCTCGCTCAGGTGCACCCCCGGAGTACGTCCGGCCAGCACCGGCCCGGTGAGGTCCGTCAGCCCGTGCCGGGCCAGAAGCAACGTGGTCATCCCGCAAGTGTCGCAGGCGTCGATCACAACGTTTCAACGACCTGGACGGTAACCTGGCGGGATCATGGAGCAGCGCTATGTCGGCCACAGCGGCCTGTCGGTGTCCCGGCTGGGGCTCGGCACGATGACCTGGGGCCGTGACACCGACGCGGACGAGGCCGCCGCCCAGCTCCGCACGTTCCTCGACGCGGGCGGCAACCTCGTCGACACGGCCGACGTCTACACCGGCGGCGACTCCGAGCGGCTGCTGGGCCGGATGCTGCGCGACTCGGTGCCGCGCTCGGAGCTGGTGATCTCCACCAAGGCGGTGGTGACGCCGACCGGCCGCCGTCCCCGCGACGCCTCCCGGCGCCACCTGATCGCCGCGGTCGACGACTCGCTCAACCGGCTCGGGCTCGACTACGTCGACCTGTGGCAACTGCACACGTACGACGACGCGGTGCCCCTGGAGGAGACCCTGGCCGCGCTCGACGCGATCGTCTCCTCCGGCCGCGCGGTCTACGCGGGCGTGTGCGACTACGCCGGCTGGCAGCTCGCCGCCGCCGCCGTCTCCCAGCGGATGGTCCCGGGCCGCATCCCGATCACCGCGGCCCAGGCCGAATACTCGCTGCTGGCCCGCGAGCCCGAGCGCGAGCTGCTGCCCGCCGCCGCCCACCTCGGGGTGGGCGTGCTGGCCTGGTCGCCGCTCGGGCGCGGGGTGCTGACCGGCAAATACCGCACCGGCGTCCCGGCCGACTCCCGCGCGGCGACCCCGCACTTCGCCGACTTCGTCCGTCCCTACCTCGACGAGCGCAGCCGCCGGGTCGTCGAGTCCGTCATGACCGCCGCCGACGGGCTCGGCGTCTCGCCGCTGGCCGTGGCCCTGTCGTGGGTGCGCGACCAGCCGGGGGTCGCCTCGGCGATCGTCGGAGCCCGTACGCATGCGCAGCTCAAGGGCGTTCTCCCCGCGGAGGACGTGGTGCTGCCGATAGAGATCCGAGAGGCCCTCGATGACGTGTCGTCACTCGACTGACGCGCCCTGCACCCCCCGGGCCGACACGGCCGGCCGCCCCGTCGACGGCCCGTGTGGCTCCCCCGGCGCGGAGTGCCACCACTCGCGTGCGCCGGACCTCCGCGCGCGCGGAGGCGCCGACGGGGAACCAGAGACAGTCTCGCGTATCACTACTCGATACCGAATCGCAACTTTACCCAGGAAACGCCTGCGTCTGACGGTCGCTGTCCATCAGGATTTCCTCCGTAAGCGACGCAGGAGGGGACGGATGGGGAGCAGGGCCGCGATCTCGGCCGGAGTTCTCGCGGTGGCGCTGGCGGCCGTCCCCGTGGCGGCGCCTGCCGCCTCGGCCGCCGTACAGGACTGCACGCGCGAAGGGGGCCTGCTCGCCGGGGTGACCAACACCCTGTGCAACGTCGTGCAGGCCGTCACCGGCACCGTCGACACCCTGACCGGGGGCACCGCCGACAAGGTCACCGACGGGGTCGACAAGACCACCGACGAGGTGCTGAGCCGCGTCGGGGAGGCGGCGCCGACCACGAGGTCCACCCCCACGGAACGCCCCACCCCCTCGGCCACCGAGTCCACCCCCGAGCCGGACAGTTCGGGGTTGATGCCCGAGCCGCTCGGCGCGGTGTGCGTGCCGGTGCTGGCCTGCGAGGGTGACGTCGTCGGCACGATGACGCCGCGCCCCACGCCCTCGCCGTCGCCCTCGGCCGGGCGCACACAGGGCACGCGCGACGGGGGGGCGTCGGCGTCCGCCTCGGCGATGCCGCGCGCCACCCGCCCGGAGAGCCGGCAGCCGCAGACCGCCGACACGGGCCGGCCGGTGCAGGAGAAGGAGACGGCGCGGGCCGAGGAGCCGCGGGTCGACCTGCTGTGGCCCAACCCGTTCGCGCACGAGCTGGCCGTGCCGATGCAGAACCAGCAGGTCGTGCGGCCCAGCCCGCCGGCCTCCGACGTGCTCGGCACGGCGCTCACGATCGCGCTGCTGGGCTCGGCGGTGCTGGCCACGCGGATCGTGCAGCAGCGGCGGCACCGGGCCGAGCCCGCCGAGACGATCCCGTTCGAGCCCGCCCGCACGGCGGGCAACGGTCGCCACCGGCTCGCCTGACCCCGCCCCCCGGCCCCGGCGGGCGGGGCCGGGGAGGCGGTTTCCCGTGGAGAGGGCGGCTATCCGCCGATGGCGTGGACGCCGCCGTCGACGTGGACGATCTCACCCGTCGTCGCCGGGAACCAGTCGGACATCAGCGCCACGCACGCCTTGGCCGCCGGGATCGTGTCGGACAGGTCCCAGCCCAGCGGCGCCTTCTCCGGCCAGCTGTCCTCGAACTCCTTGAAGCCCGGGATCGACTTGGCGGCCATCGTCCGCAGCGGCCCGGCCGCCACCAGGTTGACCCGGATGTTCTGCTTGCCCAGGTCGCGCGCCAGGTAGCGGTTGCAGGACTCGAGGCCCGCCTTGGCCACGCCCATCCAGTCGTAGACCGGCCACGCCTTGGTGGCGTCGAAGTCGATGCCGACCACCGCGCCGCCCTCCTTCATGAGGGGCAGGCAGGCCACGGCCAGCGACTTGAACGAGTAGGTCGACACCTGCATCGCCGTGGCGACGTCGTCCCACGGGGTGTTGAGGAAGTTGCCCCCCAGCGCCGACTGCGGCGCGAAGGCGATCGAGTGGACCACCCCGTCGAGGCCGTCGACGTGCTCGCCGACCCGGGCCGCGAGCGTGTCGAGGTGCTCGGTGTTCTGGACGTCGAGCTCCAGCACCGGTGCGGGCGCGGGCAGGCGCTTGGCGATGCGCTCGACCAGGCTCAGCCGCCCGAACCCGGTCAGCACGACCGTCGCGCCCTCCTCCTGGGCGAGCTTGGCCACCGAGAACGCGATCGAGGCGTCGGTCAGGACGCCCGTCACGAGGATCCGCTTGCCTTCGAGAATGCCCATCGTCAGTGCCCCATTCCGAGTCCGCCGTCGACCGGGATCACGGCCCCGGTGATGTAGGAGGCGTCGTCGCCGGCCAGGAAGCGTACGACGCGAGCCACCTCCTCGGGTGCCGCCTGCCGCCCGAGGGGGATGTTGGCCACGATCGCCTCCTGGTCGAGGCCGGCGGTCATGTCGGTGGCGACGAAGCCGGGCGACACGACGTTGACCGTGATGTTGCGCGAGCCGTATTCGCGCGCCATGGACCGGGCGAAGCCGATCAGACCGGCCTTGGAGGCGGCGTAGTTGGTCTGCCCGGCCTGTCCGCTCAGGCCGATGACGGAGGAGATGAAGATGACCCGGCCGCGCTTGAGCCGCATCATGGGCCTGATGGCCCGCTTGGCCACCCGGTAGGCGCCGGTGAGGTTGGCGTCGATGACGTCGGTGAAGGTCTCCTCCTTCATCATCGCCAGCAGGGTGTCCTTGGTGATGCCGGCGTTGGAGACCAGGACCTCGACCGGGCCGTGCTCGGCCTCCACCTTGTCGAAGGCGGCCTCGACGTCGGCGGTGCTGGTGACGTCGCAGCGCACGCCGAACAGGCCCTCGGGAGGCTCCCCCGATCGGTAGGTGACCGCGACGGCGTCGCCCGTCGCGGCGAGTTCACGGGCGATCGCGAGGCCTATGCCGCGATTGCCCCCGGTGACGAGTACTGAGCGTGCCATGACACCTGACGCTATCCCCTACCGGCGGGTATCCGCTTGTCCGGGGGGCACAAGATCACAGGGTTAGGATCGTTGACATGCGCCAGATCGATCCCGATTTCCTGGAGCTGCCCCTGCGGCAGCTCGCGGACGCCGCCTTGCAACGCGCTCGCGACCTCGGCGCCGAGCACGCCGACTTCCGGCTCGAACGCGTCAGGGCCGAGACCCTGAGCCTCTACGACGCCCGCCTCGAGGGCGCCATGGACGCCGACGACCTGGGCTACGCCGTGCGTGTCGTCAAGGGCGGCACGTGGGGCTTCGCGGCCGGCATCCACCTGACCCCCGAGGCCGCCGCCGTGGTGGCCGAGCAGGCGGTGCGGGTGGCCGAGGTGAGCGCCCCGATCAACCGGGAGCCCATCGAGCTGGCTCCCGAGCCGGTGCACGCCGAGGCGGTGTGGGTGTCGGCCTACGACGTCGACCCGTTCGAGGTGGCCTCGGCCGACAAGGTGACCCTGCTCGCCGACTGGTCGGCCGGGCTGCTGAAGGGCGCCGACCACGTCTCGGCCCGGCTGCTGCAGGTCAAGGAGCAGAAGTTCTACGCCGACACGGCCGGCACGGTGACCACGCAGCAGCGGGTGCGGGTACACCCGAAGCTCAACGCGATGAAGGCGACCGCAGGCGGCTTCGACGACATGTCGACGATCGCGCCGCCGGTCGGCCGCGGCTACGAATACCTGACCGGCACCGGCTGGGACTGGCAGGACGAGCTGTCCAGGCTGCCTGAGCTGCTGGCGGAGAAGCTGGCCGCGCCGTCGGTCGAGGCGGGTGACTACGACCTGGTGATCGACCCGTCCAACCTGTGGCTGACGATCCACGAGTCGATCGGCCACGCCACCGAGCTGGACCGGGCGCTGGGCTACGAGGCGGCGTACGCGGGCACCAGCTTCGCCACCTTCGACCAGCTCGGCGAGCTGGTCTACGGCTCGCCGCTGATGAACGTGACCGGCGACAGGACCGTCACCCACGGCCTGGCCACGATCGGCTACGACGACGAGGGCGTGCGGGGGCAGAGCTTCGACATCGTCAAGGACGGCGTCCTCGTGGGCTACCAGCTCGACCGCAGGATGGCGCTGATGAAGGGCTTCGGGCGCTCGAACGGGTGCGCGTTCGCCGACTCCCCCGGCCACATGCCGATCCAGCGCATGGCGAACGTCTCGCTGGCCGCGGCCCCCGGCGGCCCTTCGACCGACGAGCTGATCGCCGGGGTCGAGCGGGGCATCTACATCGTCGGCGACAAGAGCTGGTCGATCGACATGCAGCGCTACAACTTCCAGTTCACGGGGCAGCGGGCCTACAAGATCTCGCACGGCAGGCTCGACGGGCAGCTCAGAGACTTCGCCTACCAGGCCACGACCACGGACTTCTGGCAGTCGATGGACGCGGTCGGCGGGCCTGAGACGTACGTGCTCGGCGGCGCCTTCAACTGCGGCAAGGGGCAGCCGGGGCAGGTCGCGCCGGTCAGCCACGGGTGCCCGTCGGCGCTGTTCAGGGGCGTACGGATCCTCAACACGGTGCAGGAGGGCGGAAAGTGACGCCTCAGGAGATGGTGGAGAGGGCGCTCGCGCTCTCCGCGAACGACGACTGTGTGGTGCTGGTGGACGAGGGGTCCACCGCCAACCTGCGCTTCGCGGGCAACACGCTGACCACGAACGGGGTCGCCCGCTCGTCCAGGCTGACCGTGATCTCGATCGCGGGGCAGGGCGTGGGGGTGGTGTCGCGCTCGGCCGTACGCGACGAGCAGCTCGC
>NZ_BAAAZP010000226.1:0-88547 GCF_039536965.1 Nonomuraea antimicrobica
GACGAGTCGCCCAGGGACATGACGGCGTTGTCCTGGTCCCAGCACAGATCGCCGGTCTTCTTACCGTCGATCATGCACGATTTGTACTTGCGCTCGATGTAGCCGCCCGGGTTCAGCTCGAAGCCCTCACCGGCCCAGGACGCCTGGTTGTTGGTGGAGGCGGTGCGCCCGTCCACGCTCTGCGAGGAGTAGCCGAGTGACAGCTCGGGCTCGTCCCCGCCCAGCGACGGCGGGGTGCGCAGCTCGTAGCCCCAGGTGAAGTCGCCCGACTGGGTGCCCACACTCCAGTCGGACGAGGCCGCCAGAGAGGTGGCCGCGTGGTCGCCCGAGGGGCCGGAGGCCGCCGCGGTCAACGCGTACAGGCCGCTCGTCTCGACCTCGGCGGTCACCGTGCCCTTCGTCAGGTTGTTGTCGCTCTTCACCGGCTCCGGCTGGGCACAGCCGGCCGCGCCGGTGAGCGCGCACTCCTCCAGCTTCACCAGGCGCAGACGTGAGCCGTAGTCGCCGCCGGAGGCGTACCGGAAGCCGGAGTAATCGATCTCCAGCCGGGTCTTCTTGTCGGCCTTGGCCGCCGCGACGCCCTGCCCCGGCGACACCCGCATCGCCAGGCCGAGCAGATCGGAGTCGAGCAGTTCGACGCTGATCGGGGTCTCCGCCTGCGGCGCCGTGTCCGACTTGGCCGTGTCCGACTTGGCCGTGTCCGACTTGGCCGTGTCCGACTTGGCCGTGTCCGACTTGGCCGTGTCCGACTTGGCCGTGTCCGACTTGGCCGTTTCGGCCTTGGCCGGCTCCGGAGCCAGCTTCACCGGGAAACCGGCCGCCAGGGTGGAGACGGAGCCGCCCAGCTCCGCCTTCTGCGGCTTGGGCCAGCTCACGCTGGGGGGCGCCTTCCACGCCTTTGCCGTGGCGGGATCCGCCAGCGGCGGCTTGACGGGCACCTTCCCGCCCGTCACCGGCGTTTCGTTCTGCACGGCCGGCGCCGAGCGCGGGGCCGCGTAGGCGGGCATGGCGTACGCCATCTCCACCACGAGGACGATCGAGAGAACCGGGGCCAGCCTGCGTGGCCAGCGCGATTCCGGCTTGGCTCTTTCCGTCGCGTAACGATTCCACGACGTGTCCGGGCTGTCCGGCTCTTGTGGGGTTCGTTGAAGGCCGTTCCATCGGGAGTTGGGCAGGTCTAACTCACTCGGCAGGTCCATTAAGCTCCTCCAGGGGCTCATGGGGCGACTGGCTGAACGAGCTGTGCGGTGCTCAGCCTCCATCGGAGGCGCGAAGACCCGGCGGGTCTCGCTGTTCGAGGAGACGATCTCGACGGTGCGACCGGCTGTTCTCCGCCGCCGCGATGCGAGCGACGTCCGGTGCGCGATCCGCCGATTGGCCATCCTGGGCAGGGGTCACGCCCGGGACGACGGCACCCGGGCGTATCCGCGGTCATCGATCGATGATCGGATCGTCACCCCCGGGAAGCCGTTGGTCCAGACTTTTGCGCCTTCTGCTCAAAGTTTCTTTCAGGCGTACGTACGCCTCTGAAACTTTCTGCCCGCCGTAGCGGACGCCCGGTGCGGGCCTCGGGCCCCGAGAACTCGATTCCCGGCATCGGGTGAAAGAGGGGTGATCAGACCCACCCGAACGGAGCTCAAGCTTGATCACAGACAACGAGCCGGATGACGCGGAGGTGATCGACCGTGCCCTTCGCGACCCCTCCGCGTTCTCCGCGCTGTTCGATCGGCACGCCTCCGCTCTTCACCGCTACGTCGCCCGGCGACTGGGCGACTCCCTGGCCGACGATGTCGTGGCCGAGACGTTCATGGCGGCCTTTCGCAGGCTGAAACGCTACGACACCACTCACCGCGACGCCCGCCCGTGGCTCTACGGCATCGCCGCCAACCTCATCGGCAAGCACCGGCGTACCGAGGTCAGGGCATACCTGGCGTTGTCCAGGATCGGGACGGACGAGGTGGCGGAGAGTCACACCGACCGGGTGGAGGCCCGGGTGTCGGCCTCGTCCGCACACCGTGAGCTCGCGGGAGCGCTCGCGGTGCTGTCGCCCGAGGACCGAGAGGTGCTGCTGATGATCGCCTGGGCGGACCTCAGCTACGAGGAGGTGTCGCGGGCTCTCGGCATACCCATCGGCACCGTGCGATCACGGCTGCATCGTGCCCGGAGGAAGACCCGGGAAGCCCTGGGCGGAAGCGACCCGTCCGCCGTCGAAGAGGAGGCCGCTCGTGGATGACCTGGAACTGCTGCGTGAGCTGCGGGCGGACGTTCCCGCACCCAGCGCGGAACGGCTGCGCGTCGTGCGCGCCCGTGCGTTGCGGCGCCGGGCTCGCCTGCGTGCCGTCCCGTTCCTGCTGACGGCCGCGACGGTCACGGTGGCGGCGGTGCTCGTGGGGGCGGTGGCCATGACCGGAGCGGGATCCCCGCCGGCCGGGCCGACCGCGACCCTGCGGACGAAGACGGTGAGCGCGCAGGCCGTCCTCCAGCAGGCCGCCTGGGTGGTCCAGCGCCGCCGGCCGGCCGCTGCGCCCCGCCCGGAGCAGTGGATCTACCGCAAACGCGTCGTACGGCAACCCGGCGGCAGCGACAAGGTGGAGGAGTACTGGACCCGCTACGACGGCCTCCGGCAGGCCCACCGGCAGGGGCAAGGACCGATCGAGACGCGCACGTACACGCCGGATCCCGCGGACGACGACCTGACCCCGCAGGAGTTCGCGGCCAAGCTGGCGGCCCTGCCCACCGACCCGCGCAAGCTCCTGGCCCAGGTGAAGGCCGACCCGTTGTGGGCGGCCGAGCCGGAAGGCCGACCGGCCGAACCCGCGGACGTGCGTGCCTTCCGCGTGCTGTCGGTCTACCTGGACCAGGAGGTCCCCCTGCCGCCCGAGCTGCATGCGGCGATCTTTCGCGCGATGGCCGAGATCCCTGGCGTGCGGGTGGACGCGGGCGTGCGTGACGCGGCGGGCAGGGCAGGCATCGGCATCGCCTACGAGCCCGGCCCCGCCGCCTGTCCACGCTGCTACAACGGGCGTGGCCTGCTGATCGAGCGTTCCTACATCATCCTCGATCCCACGACCTACGCGTATCTGGGCAGACATGTCGTGCAATTTCAGGACTACATCGTTGACGGTGAGGTAGCCGTCCCCAGGGGAGCCGACTACCTCTCCGCCGAACTGGCGAGGGGCATCGTCGATCGGCCGGCGCTTCCCCGATAGCCTGGCGTCCCCCGAAAGGGCGGAACCTCCGGCCACCGTCGAAGCAGCTCATGCGGCGCTGACGCCGCATGGATACGGCTCTTGATGAGGCGGTGTCGCCTGAGACGGGACACCGCTCCATCGCGACCACCACGGCCGCCGGCACCCCGGCGGCCGCGGGTCGATCCGCGCCGACCGCCCGGACGACGCCCCCGAGCTAGTGCCGGGGTCCGGACGTGACCTGGTCGTAGAAGACGCCCAGCCGGTCGATCCGCCAGAGCTGGCCGTACACGATGAGGGTCGCGCCGAACACGGCCGGCCAGACCGCCAGGGCGATCAGCCCCCACGTCAGCAGGGCGGCCCCGGCCAGCGCGCCGAGGATCCAGATCCGCTGGACGACCGCGAACCCGGCGGGCATGCGCGAGCGGTCCCGCAACCACAGGCGCTCGCCGTAGATGCCCCGGGAGGACCAGGCGGCCGGCCTGTCGACGGGCGGGAAGGCGTGCGGGTTGGCCCACAACCACAGGACGACCAGCGCCAGCGGCACCAGCGCCCACCAGCCGATCCACGCGCGGCTCCAGATCGCCAGGATGGCGAGCGGGATGGCCGCGAACCGGGTCCAGACGCTCCACGGGTTGGCGTGCCGCTTCCACGCCTCCTCGCTCATCCCGGCCATCCGCGCGTACCTGTCCAGAACGCTCATGCGAGCATCCCCCTTGCCAGTGTCCTGATGGTGGCCTCGAGCACCTGCTCGTAGGCGGGGCCGAAGCGGTCGCGGGCGACGACGACGAGGCCCGCCGCGCGGATCACCCCGACAAGGGTCTCCGGCGGGATGTCCGCGACCAGCACCCCGGCGCGCTGTCCTGCGGCCAGGTAGTCGAGCAGCGGCGTGACGATCAGCGGGGTGACGCGAGCGATCTGCTCGGGGCCGACACGCCTGGTCACGGCCTCCAGCTCGTCCGGCCGGGTGAGAAGCCGCCGGTAGAGGGGGTCGCCGGTGAGCACGGCGGTGATGGCGTGCATGACGGCGACCAGGCTCTCCTCTCCGGGCGGATCAGCCAGGGCCGCCGTGACGCGGGCGGCCACGCGCGGGGCGCGGCCGAGCATGACCTCCAGGTAGAGCGACTCCTTGGAGTCGAAGAACGCGTAGAAGCTGCCCTTGGCGATGCCCGCCGGGGCGACGAGCTCCTCCAGCGAGGTCTTCTTCAGACCCTGCGTGGTGAACAGCTCCTCACCGGCGTCGAGCAGTACGCGAGCGATGCGCGCCCTCTCCTCGGCCGTGAACGCGACTGCCATGCTATGACTCCTTTAGTCATTCGGTCATAGCTAAGCCTACTACCCCACCGCGAAACCCGCCGCACCTCCCCGGCCGTGCTGGGAGCGCGACTGTAGAGCAGGTAGACCGTGCCGTACCGGCGGCCGCTGGTCGTCGAGACGGCCTTCGTCCCGCCGGAGACGCACCATGCCCGAAATTAGGGTCTAGCCGAATGGGGAGATGTAGGTCACTGTCCAGGGGTGACACCGTTACCTACGGTTACATCTCTGAAAATGGCGACTGCGGGTTGATCGCTAGAATTGCCGGATGCTCAGCGCCCCCGTACAGTGTCCGCCTCCCGGCAGGCGTGCGGCCTGGCTGGACGCTCTGCGCGGCCTCGCCGCCATGCTGGTGGTGCTCGAACACGCCTTCAAGTTCCTGTTACCCGAGGCGCGGCTGCCGGTCAAAGCGGTGTTCGAACCCGGCTGGTGCGGGGTGATGGTGTTCTTCCTGGTCAGCGGCTATATCGTGCCCGCTTCGCTGGAGCGGCGCGACAGCGTGCGAGCGTTCTGGATCTCCCGTGTCTTCCGGCTCTACCCGCTGCTCGGCGTGTGCGCGGCGGGCGTGGGGCTGCTCATGCTGGCGGGCTGGGACGGCTTGCACGTCTGGTGGAGCGATCGTCCGGTCTCCATGGTGGTCGGTCACGCGACGATGCTGCAGAACCTGCTGCACGTGCCGAACCTCGTCAATGTGCTGTGGACGCTGTCGTACGAGATGGCCTTCTATCTGCTGGTGACCGCGCTGTTCACGCTCGGCCTGCACCGTGGCAGCACGGCCACCGCTCTTGGCCTGGCCACGGCCGCCCTGCTGGGCGCGGGCGTGCTGCCCGCCGCGCTGCTCTCCACCGGTGGATCCGGCCGCATGCTGACGGTGGTGGTGGCCGTGACCGTACTGCTCGCGGCGGGTCTGCTCGCCGTGCTCAGGGGCGGGACGGCGGTCCGGCGGGCCGGTGCGCTGGTCATCGGGGTCACCGTGCTGGGACTGCTGGCGCTCAACCAGAGCTTTCCCGTGCCGGAGCAGGGGCTGCTCATCCTGGCCACGATGTTCGCCGGCACCGCGCTGTACCGGGCCCGGCAGGGCGAGATCTCCTGGAGACAGGGCGGCTGGGTGGTGCTGGTG
Organism: Nonomuraea antimicrobica; assembly: GCF_039536965.1. Lineage (NCBI taxonomy): Bacteria > Bacillati > Actinomycetota > Actinomycetes > Streptosporangiales > Streptosporangiaceae > Nonomuraea > Nonomuraea antimicrobica. The sequence continues at coordinate 5,623 of NZ_BAAAZP010000226.1, forward strand.
CCGATCGTGGGGGTCTGGGTGGCGCGCGACCAGCCGGGCCTGCAGACGGCGATCGTCGTCGCCTGGGTCGCGTTCGCCGTCGGCATGGCGGCACAGGATCGCGAAGTGCCCCGGGTGCTGGCCTGGTTAGGGGTGATCAGCTACTCGATCTACCTGTTGCACCCGCTGTTGCTCGAAGGAGTCGAAAGGTTCTGGCCCGAACCGCTGGCCGTGCCGCTTGGCCCGCGGCTCGTGGCGCTGACCGGCGTGATCGGGCTGCTGCTCGGCCTGAGCGCGCTGACCTGGCGGTTCGTGGAGGCTCCCGGGCAGCGGCTGGGCAGGCGGCTCAGCTCGGCGCGTACCGGCTCCCGCTCCCCGTGAACGATCCCGGCAGGGCCCTCGGGCGCGGCTCAGCAGATGGGCGGCCGCCCCGCCAGGACCAGGCGGGCCACCGTCGACCAGCGCATCGGGGTCCGGGCACCGTATCCCCCGCCGAGCCCCTCCGCGAGCCCGGCCAGGCAGGCGCGCAGCGCCGCGGGTTCGCGAAAGCGCCACAGCGTCACCAGGGCCCAGGTGGCCAGGTTGAGCGGGACCAGCGGGGCGGGCAGGTTACGCAGGGCCAGCCAGACCCGGTTGCGGGCGTTGAGCCGGTAGAAGTCCGTGTGGCGGGCCGGGTTGGTGGCGGGGTGATGGACGATGACGTCGGGCGCGTAGTGGCCGATGAGCCCGCGGTCCCACAGCCGCCAGGCCAGGTCGACCCCCTCGTGGAAGAGGAAGAAGTGGCCGGGCCACCCGCCGACGGCCTCGAACGCCTCGCGCCGGACCATGACGACGCCCTCGGCCATGACGGTCACGGTGCCGGCCCGTCCGGGGTGCGAGACCCGCAGGCGCGGCACCCAGCGCCGCAGGGTGCGGCCGGTGACCGGGTCGGCGATCCGCGGCTGGACGAACGCCCTGCGCGGGTCGCTGGTGAGCTCCGTGGCGAGGCGGAGCAGGGCGTCGGGGTCGGGGAGCACGGCGTCGTCGTCGAAGAAGAAGATCAGATCACCTTCGACGTTGGCGGCGCCGACGTTGCGTCCCTCGGGGATGCCCAGATTTCTCGGCAGTTCGACGGTCCGTACGCCGCCGGGCACCTGGTCGGGTACGCAGCCGTTGCCGACGACCACCACGTCCAGGTCGACGCCCCGCTGCGCCAGCAGGGAGCGCATGGCGGCGGTGAACTCGGCAGGGCGGTCGTTCATGGTCAGGACCACGGCGCCGATCGTGGGGCGCGGGGTGCCAGTGCTCACCGTTCGTCCTTTGCTGCCTCAGGGCGTGCCGGGCCCGATGACGTCGCGCGTCGTGCCCCGCTCACCGTGCCCGCTCACCATGCCTGCTCACCGTGCCGCCATCTTGCGGTCACGCTACGGATGCCCCACCTTAACGGGCGGCGGTGATCGGCGGAGACCGACTTGGCCGCGCCTTTGCCAGGCCGATCCCCGTCCGGTCACATCAAGCACCCGCCGGCGGTCTTGAGGCTCGCAGCAGGGTCAGCGCCGCGGCGTACGTCACGCCATACCATGCGGGGAGCCATCCGCCGCCGATCACGGCGACGGCGAGGCTGACCGCCGAGACCACGGCGAGCAGCAGCGCGCCGACGGCCGGCTCCCGCGCGGCCTGCGCCGCCACCCCGGCCGCCCCGAGGACGCCCGAGGCGGCGAGGAGATCCGCCAGCAGCCACGCGTCGAGCAGTGCGGTCCGCGCCAGCAGGTCGAGCAGCGGCGGCGGGAGCCCCGGCGTCCAGATCCAGCCGAACCCACCGGCCAGGTTGGCGACCGTGGGCAGGGCCAGCAGCAGCGACGCCCCGGCCCACCGGCGCCCACCGTTCAGGGCTTGACCCCGGGGCGATCGGTGACCCCGATGTCCAGGCGGACGGCGAGCGTCATGATCGTTCCCTTCTTGATCGCGTAGGCGTGCCCCATGTTGACGATCTTCCGGCCCTCCTCCACACGGGTGCCAGGTCCCGGAGCGGTGTGGTCGGCACTGGCGATCGAACGCTCGCCCAGGTAGGTGTAGGTGGAGCGGTCGAGCAGCAACTCATGGCTCACCCAGCCGTCTTCGGTCCTGGACACCGCCACCGCCGGACGCCCGTCGACGTCGACCGCGTCCGGGTTCACCGTCACCCCGGGGATCCTGGCCAGAGCCCGGTAGACGGCCGCCTCCTGCGCCGGGGGTACGAGGTTCTGGGCGAGCAACGAGCCGAGCAGCCGGTAGGCCGAGTTGTGCCGGTCCTCGTCGGAGCGGGGTATGTCGCCGAGGTTCTCGTACATCCACGCCAGCAGCGCACCGGGATCCGTGGGGAGCGCCGCCACCGTGGCGTAGTCCAGGGGAGGCATGCCTCCGCCGGTGGGCGAGCGCACCAGTTCGCCGTCCTCGAACACGGCCACCTCCTTGCCGTCCGCCCGGGTCCACGACCGGCCCACGCGGCTCTCCAGCGGCGTTCCCGGCGTCTGCACCTCGCCCTGGGTGGGCTGCGGCACGCCCTGTACGCGCCTCTCGATGTAGATCCACTGGTCAGGCCGGGGGGCGGTGAACGCGCGGTTCCCCGCGACCTCGGCGGCCCGGCCGAGCAGCGCCTGCGCGTTGGCGGCCGGCAGCGCCAGGCCGGGCACGACCGACCGCGGCTCCTCGTCCCCCGCCGGGCCGATCACCAGCGCGACCCCCGAGATCGCGGCGGCGAGCACGCCGACGGCGACGACCCGCCGGCCCGCTCCGGACAGGCGGAAACGACCGGCCGACCGGGGCTCTCCGGGCAGGCCGGAGCGAGCGAGCCACCGGGGCGCTCCGGGCAGGCGGACACGACCGGGCCGCCGGGGTGCCGTCGTGTCGGCACGGCGGAGGAGCGCGTCCCTGGCGGCGGTGTAGGCATCGGACGACGGCGGGGCGGGCTGTGGCCACGCCTGGCGCAGCGCCTCCAGATCGGCCTGCGAGTGGTCACCCATGATCAACGCTCCTTCCTGACGGGCGCCGTGGCCAGCACAGCGCGGATCTTCGTACGGGCCCGGTGCAGCCGCGAGCGGACCGTGCCCGCCGGGACGCCGAGCGCCCTGCCGACCTCGTCGGAGGTCAGCTCGGCCCAGGCGACCAGCAGCAGCACGTCCCGGTCCCCCGCCGGCAACCCGGCCAGCGCCGCCGCCAGCGGGCCGCGCGCGGCCAGGGCGTCGAGCGCGTCCGCGACCCGCCCGGAGTGGTCCTCGCCGACCTCGTTCGCGGCCGTCCTGGCCAGCGCCCGGTACTGGCGGATCTCGGTCCGGTGGTGGCGGGAGATCAGGTTCGAGGCGATCCCGTACAGCCAGGGCCGGGCGTCCGAGCGGGACAGGTCGTACGTGTCGCGCCGGTCGAACGCGATCAGGAACGTCTCGGCGGCGATGTCATCGGCAAGCGGCCGCGACAGCCGCCGCTCGGCGTAGCCGTGAATCGCCGAGAAGTGGCGGTGGAACAGCGCGGCGAAGCTCTCCGGCTGGTGTAAGGAGTGCTCGATCAGCTCGGAGTCGGTCGTCTCTTGCGTCATCTGGGTCATGCCACGGCTCTCGCCGTCGTTCTGGGTGTCATCGGCCGCCTCTCCATGTGCGAGTCGTCGCCCCTTGTTCACCGATCGCCGTGAGAGTGTTCGCGCCTGCCCGTTCGACGATCGCGAGACGGCCCGCTCGAACAGCGCGGCCTCACCCGCGAGGAGCGTGGTGAGCCGTTACGGCCGCGCCGAAGATCGTCAGCGGGCCGGGGCGGGGGCGGTGCCGATGACGGCGGTGGCGTCCAGTTCGTCGCAGGTGGCCACCCTGACGGTCAGGCCGGCGGCGGACACCGCTTCCGCCGTCGCCGCCGCCTGGCGTTCGCTCGTCTCCACCAGCAGGTGTCCGCCGGAGGCCAGCCAGCCGGGCGCCCCGGCGATCAGCCGGCGGACGACGTCGAGCCCGTCGTGGCCGCCGTCCAGGGCCATCAGCGGCTCGTGCAGCCGCGCCTCGGCGGGCAGCAGCGGGACCGACTCCGACGGCACGTACGGCGGGCTGGCGATCAGGATGTCCACCCGGCGGCGCAGGGCGCGGGGCAGGGGCTCGTACAGGTCGCCCTCGTACACGCGGGCGCCGGGCAGGTTGCGCCGGGCGCAGCGTACGGCGGCGGGGGCGAGGTCGGCGGCGTGCAGTTCGATCCGCTCCAGCCCGGCCGCGACGGCCGCGCCCATCGCGCCCGTGCCGCAGCACATGTCCAGGACCACCGGTGTGCCCCTGACCGGGCGGGCCAGGGTGATCGCCTGGTCGATGAGGAACTCCGTACGGGGGCGGGGCACGAACACCCCCGGCTCCACGGACACCCGCAGCCCGCAGAACTCGGCCCAGCCCAGGACGTGTTCCAGGGGCTCCCCCGCGACGCGACGCGCCACCATGACGTCCAGGTCGCCGGGCGTGGCGGCGCTGGAGACGAGCAGCGCGGCCTCGTCCTCGGCGAAGACGCAACCGGCGGTGCGCAGGCGGGTGACGATGGACGAGGTTTGAACGGGTGATGGGAAAACCGGCATTGAGCAGCCTTTCGGGGAGACCGAACGGGCGCTCCCCCGCGGTCGCCTAGACCCGGCGGGCCGCGCGGCCGTGGGAGGAGAGCACCCGGCCTGACAGAGCGGTAATGGGTCTCACCTCCCGTGGACGATCACTTCCGAGACCGTCACAGTATCAGAGCGCTTCTCATGTCCCTCGCCCCACCTCGCCTTTTCCCGCTCACCGCCGGCCGTTCAGGTTCGCAGGAGGTCGGCGAGCACCGCGGCGGCGCTGATCTCGGTGTCCTTGGTGGCGGTGAGCAGGGTCAGCCTCCCGGAACCGGCCAGCTCGCGCAGGTGCGCCACGGCGTCGGCGTGTTCGGGGTCGGCCAGCTCGCCCCGGTAGCGGCGGGCGAACTCGGAGAAGCGGTCGGGGTCGTGCTGGTACCAGGTACGCAGCTCCGTGGAGGGAGCGACCTCCTTGCACCATTCGTCCAGGTGCAGCGCGGACTTGCTCATCCCCCGGGGCCACAGCCGGTCCACCAGCACCCTGGTGCCGCCGTCCGTGTCCCGCTCCTCGTACACCCGGCGCACCCGGATCCCGTCCGTGCCTGCCATCCGTGGTCCTCCCTCGTTCCTCATCCAGGGTGGTTGACCCGATGTTCCAGCACGAGCAGGGCGATGTCGTCGGCGCGTTGCGTGGTGTGCGGCGCGTGGCTGAGCAGGGTGTCGACGAGCTGGGGCGGCGCCTGGCCTGCCGCGTCGGTGAGGTGCTCGGCCAGTTCGGCGATGGCCTGGTCGAGGTCGGCTTCGGGTGTTTCCACGAGTCCGTCCGTGTACAGGGTCAACAGGGCACCCGGCGGGAACGGGACTTCGAGCGTCTGATAGTGGGCGTCGGCGTCCACACCCAGTGGTAGCCCGGCGGGCACGTCGATGATCTCCCCCCGGCCGCCGGGCGGGCGCAGCAGGGGCGGCGGGTGTCCGGCGCTGGCCGCGCGCAGCGTACGCAGCCGCAGGTCGACGTGGACGAGCAGGCAACTGGTGAACAGGTCGGTCTCGGTCTCGATGAGCAGCCGGTTGGTGTAGGTGAGCACCTCGTCGGGACCGGAGCCGGCGGCGGCGTGGGCGCGGATGGCCGTACGCACCTGGCCCATGAGGGCGGCGGCGGTGATGTTGTGGCCCTGGACGTCGCCGATGACCGCCATGGCCAGGGTGTCACTGAGGCGGATGAGGTCGTAGAAGTCGCCGCCGACGCCCACGCCCCGGGTCGCGGGCAGGTAGCGGGCCGCCGCCGCCAGACCGGGCAGGTCGGGGAGCCTGCGCGGCAGCAGCGTCTCCTGGAGGCTGTGCGCGAGCCGTTCCTTGGCGTCGTAGAGCATGGCGCGGTCGAGGGCCTGGGCGATCAGGCCGGTCAGGGTGACCAGGCTGGCGCGCTCCTCGCCGGTGAGCGAGCGGGGTTTGTCGAAGGCGAGCACGCACACCCCGACCCGGCCCTCCGAGCCGCCCAGCGGCAGGAAGGCCCAGGCGGACATCTGGTCGTGCTTGGCGGCGTACGGATACAGCTCGTGCATCTCGCCGCGGTTGGCGAAATACGCCGGCTCCCCGGTGCGCAGGACGTGCTCGGAGGGGGTGGACTGGGTCAGGGGCACGCCGTCGAACCGGTCGAGCACCTCGCGGTCGTACCCACGGGAGCCGACGATCTTCAGCTTGCCGCCCTCGGCGACCACCACCGCCATCGCCTGCACCTCGAAGGCGGGCATGACGTGCTCGGCGAACAGGTCGATGATCTCCCGTACCTTGAGCGCCCGGGTCAGGGCCGCCGCGAACGGGACGAAGTCATAGAAGACATCGCTTCTCGACAGGCCACGGGCGCGTGCCTGCGGGTGCGCCTGCAGCGCCCGGTCCAGCGGGACGAGGTTCATGCGCAGGCTGAGCCCGTGGTCGTCCGGGTAGAGCTGGGCCTCCAGGTCGCGGCCGTCGGCCCAGTGCGCTGTACAGGACACGATCTCCTGGCTGACCAGCGCGTTCCTGCAGCGGTCCTCGAACATCGGGTCGTGCAGCCAGTCGGCGGCCTCCCACAGCGAGGTGCCCAGCAGGCCGGCCACGTCGCCGCCGAGCAGGCCGGCCGCCACCTCGTTGACGAAGGTGATGCGGCCCTCCAGGTCGAAGGCGAGGCAGCCCTCGTCGAGGCGGTCGACGTAGTCGAAGGCGTCGGCCGCGTACACGGGATCCGGCTCCCGCCGCCGTCGCCGGATGAGGACGCGCGGCTCGCCGGAGGGCCGGAACGGGTGCCCCGCCTCGTCCGCGCGGGCCAGCACCTCGGCGATCCTCTCGCAGCCCTGGGAGATGACGTCCCGCTCGTCCGCGCCGAGTTCGGCGGGGTGCGTGGGCGGCCAGAGCAGGACCCACGCGCCCCACACGTGGGCCCCGCTCCGGACGGGGACCGCGGCCGTGGCGAAGCGGTACGGCAGCGCGAGCGCCGTCGCGGGGAAGCTGGAGACCATCTCCTCCCGGTTCGGCACCCAGACCAGCCGGCCATCGCGGACGGAGGCGGGGGCCGGGGCGGCGGCGTCCAGCCTGAGCCTGAGCCAGGGGTCCACGAGCCGTCGCGGCAGCCCGGTCACGGCGTCCAGGAGCAGCACCTGACCGGCGTCCGCCATCAGGTACAAGGCGCTGGAGATGGCTCCCGCCGCCCGGACGGCCGTGTCGAACACGTCGTCCAGCTCGGAGACACACCGTTGAGCGGTCCAGTCGTCCTGGCCTGACATGGCTCAGCAGGCTCCGCTCCGCGGCGAGGTGGACAGCCCTCCCGATGAACCAGTCATATCGCCCACGATAGGCGTCTTCGGGCGAAGGGAAACCGTCCATGGGCGGATCCTGATTGGCGCTTGGCACGACCATGGAACATCCCCGGAGGCGCCGCCCGGTCGCGCGTCAGGGTGACGGGCGGAAACCGGCCTCGTAGAGGTCGGTGAAGGTGGCCAGGAAGTCGTTCCAGTCGCCGTTCAGGTTGGCGACCAGCGTACGGGCCCCGTCGCGGTCGCCCATGGCGTACGTCATCGAGCCCTGGATGTACCCGCCGCCGCCCCAGAGCGTGCGCCCGGAGGGAAGCCGCTGGCAGTAGACGCCGAGGCCGTACCGGGTGTCCGGCAGCCAGTCGGCGCCCTCCGTCGGGACTGTGGTGAACATCTCCTCGTGCAGCGCGGGCGGGAGCAGGCCGCCGCCCAGCAGGGCCCGCAGGAACCGGTGCAGGTCGGAGGTGGTCGAGACCATGCCGCCCGCCGCCCCGGCCCAGCTCAGGTCCGCGCCGGTCACGTCGTGCACCTCGACGGGACGGCCCATCTCGTCGGCCTTCGAGTAGTGGCGGGCGTGCGGGTCGCGGAGGGGGTGGCCGTCGCCGGGCAGGTACGTGCCGGTGAGGCCCAGGGGGCGGGCGATGCGCCGGTCGATCTCATCGGCCAAGGTCGAGCCCGTCGCGCCTTCGATGATCATGCCGGCCAGGCTGTAGTTGACCTTGGAGTAGATGAACCGCCTTCCCGGCTCCTCGGGGCCGGGGGGCTGCTGCCCGGGGAGGGCGTCGGGCAGGCCGCTGGTGTTGTTGAGCAGGTGCCTGATGGTGATCCTGGTGCCGTCGGCGCCCAGGTGCTCCTCCACCACGCCGGGCAGCCATGTGGCGACCGTGTCGTCCAGGGTGAGCCCGCCGTCGGCCACCAGGCGCAGCACCAGCGTGGCGGTGAACGCCTTGGTGAAGCTGCCGATGCGGAAGTGCTCGCCCGGCCGGCGGGCGCGGCCGGTGCCCAGGTCGGCCACGCCCGCCGTGCCGAACCAGGGCTCGCCGCCCCCGTCCCGCGACTCCGCGACGATGCCGGGACCGCCGCCGTCGGCCACGGCCCGGTCGAGGGCGCGCTGAAGGTCTGTACGGGCATGGAGAACGGACATGTCTTGCCTCCCGGGGCAGGAAAGGGGGAACCGCAGCGACACGCTGCACAAGCAACGCTAGTTGACTAATCCCCAATTAGTCAACGCGAGTTGCTTAGCATGGGCGCGTAGCGGCGACGAAGGCGCACGTATTTCGGGGAACCTCACGGGGGCAACTCACGGGGGGCAAAAGGACAGCGCCGCCCCGGTCAGTGCGTGAGCGAGGGCGGCGCCTCCCTGTTCCTTCCCTCGGACACCACGGTCCACACCGGTCCCAGGGCTGTTTCGTCCGGGATCCGGCGACCGCCCGCCCGCCCGAGCGCGCCCGCCCGGCGTGGCGGGCCTCCGCGCGATTTCCGGTGGCACGGGGTGAGGCCCCGTCGGCTGGGTAGGAGGGCGAGGAGGAATGGCCGTCCATCGTCTTGGGAGGCATCCCATGGACACTTCAGGATCCGGCAAGACCGTCCAGGACGTCATGCACCAGGGAGCAGAGTGCATCGGCGAGCATGAAACCCTGCGCGTAGCGGCACAGATGATGCGCGATCTGTCGGTCGGCGCGCTGCCGATCTGCGGCGACGACGACCGGCTCAAGGGCATCATCACCGACCGGGACATCGTGATCAGATGTTGCGCCGAGGGCCGCGACCTCGAGGGGACCACGGCCGGTGAGCTGGCTCGCGGGCTGGTGTGGGTGGAGGCCCGCGCCGACGTCGAGGAGGCCCTGCAGAAGATGCACAAGCACCAGATCAAGCGCGTGCCCGTGATCGACGGGCACCGCATCGTGGGCATGGTGAGCGAGGCCGACCTGGCAAAGGAGCTGCCGGACGCCAAGCTCGCCGAGTTCGTCCACCGGGTGTACGCCTCGGCCTGACGGACGTCCCGGCCGCCGATCGGCCGGAACGTCCGTACCACGAGGAACGGGGGCGTGGCGGGAGCCACTCCAAGGGCGGTGAGCCACCCCAGGGCGGCTCACCGCCCCCGTACGGCTCGTCGTCGTGTGCCCGCCTCAGCCCTTCTCCGCGCCCTCGTTCTGGTCGCGGATGAAGTAGCGCTGGAAGACGACGAAGATGATCGCGACCGGGATGGTGGCCAGGAGCGCGGCGCCGAGCTTGAGCGGGAACTGGGAGCCGCCGCCGAGCGAGCCGCTGACCAGGTCGGCCAGACCGCGCGGAAGCGTGAACAGCCCCGGGTCCTGCACGGCGACCAGGGTGTGCGGGAACTCGTTCCACGAGCTCTGGAACGACAGGATCGTCAGCGTGACCAGCGCCGGTCGCGCCATCGGCAGCACCACCGACCAGAACACGCGGAACGTGCCCGCGCCGTCCATGCGCGCCGCCTCCTCGACGCCGTGCGGGATCGACTCGAAGAACTGCTTCATCACGAACACGCCGGCGGCGTCGGCGACGAGCGGCAGGATCAGCGCCAGGTACGAGTCGTACATCCCCAACTGGTTCAGGACCAGGAACTTCGGGATGAACAGCACCACGCCCGGCACGGCGATGACCGCGACCACCGTGACGAACAGCCCGCGCCGGCCCCGGAAGCGCAGCCGGGCCAGCGCGTACCCGGCCATCGAGTCCAGCAGCACCCGCCCCAGCGTGACCACGACGGTGACCAGCAGCGAGTTCCCCAGCCAGATCGGCATGTCCGTGCCGAGGAACACCCGCTCGAAGCCCGCCAGCGTGGCCGGGTGCGGGATGGGCGAGAGCGGGTTGGCCGCGGCGTCGGGGTCGGTCTTGAAGGCGTTGGCGATCTGGATGACGAACGGGTAGATGAAGATGACCGAGAAGACGGCCAGGACGACACGTCTCATGCCCTGCGCTCCCTCATGACCCACCGCTGGAACAACGTCAGCAGCACGATGATCAGGAAGAGCACGAACGAGATCGCCGTGCCCGCGCCGTAGTCGAAGTCGCGGAAGGCCGTCCGGTACGACAGGAACGCGGGCGTCAGCGTGGTCTTGGCCGGATCACCCTGGCTCATCACGTAGATCTGGTCGAACACCTGCCACGTGCCGATCAGCCCGAGCGTCAGCACGAGGAACATCGTCGGCTTGAGCTGCGGCAACGTCACTCGCCAGAACCGCTGCCGACGGCTCGCGCCGTCGATCTCGGCGGCCTCGTCGAGCGTCTTCGGGATGTTCTGCAGCGCCGCGAGGAACATCAGCATGAACGTCCCGGCCGTCGTCCACACGACGAGCACGATGATCGCGCACATCGCCACGCTCGGCCCCGACAGCCAGTCCCACCAGGTCAGCCCCAGCAGGCCGTGCTCGGTGAGCGCCGCCGGCGGCTCGCCGAGCAGCAGGTGGATCACCCCGCGCGGGTCGGAGAACCACTGCGGCCCGTCCACCCCCACGAACGCCAGGAGCTGGTTGACCGCCCCCGAGTTGGCGAAGAGGAACAGGAACACCACGCTGATCGCCACCGAGCTGGTCACCGACGGGAAGTAGAACGCGGTCCGGAAGAACGTCTTGCGCTTGTTCACCGCCAGCGCCAGGAACAGCGCGAGCGCCGTCTGCAGGGGCACGACCGCGCCCACGTAGTAGATGTTGTTGCGGATGCTGGTCATGAAGTTCTCGCGGGCCAGCCCCTCCTCGGCGAACAGGCGCGCGTAGTTCTCCCCGCCCACGAACGGCACGCCGGCGCGGAACGGACTGCCCTGCCCGTTCCATCCCGTCAGGCTCACCCAGAACGCCATCAGGATGGGCAGCAGCACGAACAGCCCGAGGATCACCACCACCGGCGCCACGAACAGCCACCCCGCGAGGTTCTCCCTGGTACGGCTGCGCATGATGTCAGCCGATCGCGCTCTCGGTGTTCTTCTGCAGCCTGGCCAGGATCGCCTTGGGATCCTGGTCGGCGAGCTGCTGCAGCCCGGCGTCGAAGTCGGACAGGACGCTGTCCATCTTGGGGACGTTCACCGGGCCCTGCGCGTACTCGGCGCCGTTGACGAACGCGGCGTCGGCGGGGAACTCCTTGAGGTAGGCGTCCTTGGCCGACTGCCGGGACGGCATGACGCCGAACGCCTTGGCGAAGGTGAGCTGCTGGTCGGCCTTGGTCATGGCCTCAACGAAGTCGATGGCCGCGGCCTTGTTCTTGGACTTGGCGGCGATGCCCCAGCAGTTGGTGAACGACAGCGTGCCCTTGCCCGCGGGCCCGGCGGGCAGCTCGTGCGCGGAGAACGCCACGTCGGGATAGTCGGCCGTCATCGCGCCCTTGATCCAGTTGCCCTCGATCGTCATCGCGGTCTTGCCCTTGCCGAGCGCCTCGCCGCCCCATTCGGTGTCGAGCGCCTTGGCGTACTGGATCTGCTTGCCGGTGAGCAGCTCCTTGACGTACTCCAGCGCGGCGAGGTTCTCCGTGCTGTCGCCGGTGGCCTGCTTGCCGTCCTTGCTGGTGATCCAGCCGCCCGCCTGCACCATGAAGACGCCGAGCCGGTCGCGGCTCTCGTTGAACGCCAGCGGCGTCACGTCCTTGATCTTCTTGGCGACGGCGGCCAGCTCTTCCCAGGTGGTGGGGATGTCGTCGTCGGTGAGCCCGTTCTCCTTCCACACCGTGTCGTTGACGACGAGGGCGAGGGTGGAGAAGTCCTTGGGCGCGCAGTAGAACTTGCCGTCGTAGGTGAACGTCTCGCGCAGGCTCGGGTAGAAGTCCTGGCTGTCGGAGATCTTGTCCCCGTACGGCTCCAGGGCGCCCACGCTGGCGTAGTCGGCGAAGCGGGAGGCGTCGACGTAGAACACGTCCGGCGGGTTGCTGCCCGCCAGCCCTTGGCCGAGCTGCTGGTGGATGTCCTGCGCCGGGGTGACGACCGCGGTGTTGCCGCTGGCCTTGGCCCACGTCTCGGCCGCCTGCTTGACCGCGTTCGTCTCGGCGTCGCCGGAGGAGGCCATCAGGACCTGCAGCGCGGCCGGGCCGCTGGACTGCTGCTGCGGCGCGGCCTGCTGATCGTCGAAGCCACTGCCGCAGGCGGTGGCGGACAGGAGCACGGCGGCCGCCGCGGGGATCGCGAGACGTTTCATGGGCGGGGGTCCTTTCGAATGACCAGGGTGGGACTGAGCAACAGGGGGGAGGAGGCGGGCGCCTCCGTGGGCCGGTCCCCGATCCGGCCCGAGAGCTGATCCGTGAGCAGCTCCACGCAGCGAGCGGCGGCCTCGGCGAGAGGCTGGCCGAGCGAGGTGAGCCCGATGGCGGCGGCCACCGGGGTGTCGTCGAACCCGACGACGGCGGGGGTGACCTGGAGCGCGCCGAGCGCCACGGCGTCGCTGACGCAGACCAGGGCCGTCGCCCCGCGCCGCACCAGCTCCTGCGCGGCCACCCGCCCTTGGGCGGTGGTGCCGTCGGTCTCCAGGGCCAGGCCGGTGTCGAGCCCTTCCGCGGCCAGCGCCCTGGACCAGCCCGACCGGCGGTCGTCGCCGACGCCAGAGCCGGTCTCCCAGCCGACGAAGCCGATCCGGCGGTGCCCGCCGGCCAGCAGGTGACGGGTCGCCGCCTCGGTCCCGGCGGCGCCGTCCACGTCCACCCAGGGGTGGCCGGCCTCCGCCGCGCCCCAGGGCCGGCCGAAGGTCACGAACGGCAGTCCGCGCCGGGCCAGCCAGGAGGTACGCGCGTCGCCGTGGTGGGTGCCCGTCAGCACGAACCCGTCGGGCTCGAACTCCCCCAGAAGCTGATCGATCGTGGCGATCTCGGAACGGTCGTCAATGGCGGTGTAGAGCAGCACGCGGTAGCCGGACCTGGCCGCCGACTCGGTGAGACCGTGCAGGAAGCGGTCGTAGACGTTGATCCCGTCCTGGGTCGTCTCGATCCGCGTGGCCAGCAGCCGCGACCTGCCGGTACGCATCTGCCTCGCCGCGGCGTTCACCCGGTAGCCGAGCGCCTCCACGGCGGCGAGCACGCGCTGCCGGGTCTCCTCCTTGACCACCTCGGGGGAGTTCAGCACGTTCGACACCGTCTGGCGGGACACGTTGGCGTAACGGGCCACATCGGCGATCGTCGCCTTTTCCGCCATTCATGACCTTTCTGGGGGTTTGATCGATCAAACTGATATATGACAGGATTAGATCGTTCAAATCAACGGAGTGTCAAGGGGTTCTCACAGTGGCCGACCATCACCTGCAACCGCTGCTGCACGACCTCGTCAGCACCGTCCTGGCGCCGACGACCGCGCTCAGCGGCACCGACGGCCAGATCAGGGCGGCCGGGGTGCAGGGGCTCTTCCACGCCGACGCACGGGTGCTCTCCCGGGCCGGGCTGGAGATCGACGGCCGCGAGCCGGAGCCGATCGGTCATGCCGTACCGGCCCCCGGGGTCTCCCGCTTCGTCGGCCTGGCCCGCTGGCTCGGCGACCCGGGACCCGACCCGACCGTCCGGATCGACCGCGTACGCGTGGTCACGCCCGGCGCCATGGACGAGGAGATCACGATCGCCTCCACCGCGGCCGAGCCCGTCACCTGCACCGTCTCCATCACGCTGAGCTGCGACTTCGCGCCCATCGAGGTGGTCAAGTCGGGCGGCGCCGCCGACCCGCTCCCGCCCGCCGTGAGCGGCGGCGAGCTGACCTGGCAGACCGGCGGCATCCGCGTCACCGTCGCCGGTCCCGGCTTCGAGGCGGACGGCGCCGGGCTGCGGCGGGTGGTGACGGTCGCGCCCCGGCAGCGGGTCACGCTGCGGTGGGGCGTCAGCGTGGAGGACCCGAAGGCGGCGGTGACCGCGCCGCCCGGCCCGCCGGAGTGGAGCCGCCCGGAGATCGAGGCCGACGACGCCCGGCTCGTCCGGCTGATCCGCCAGTCGCTCGACGACCTGGAGTCACTGCGCCTCACCGAGACCGCCGCGCCGGGCGACACCTTTCTCGGCGCGGGCGTGCCCTGGTTCCTGACGCTCTTCGGCCGCGACAGCATCTGGGCCGCCCGCATGCTGCTGCCGCTCGGCACCGAGCTGGCCGCGGGCACCCTGCGCGTGCTGGCCCGCCGCCAGGGCGTCAAGGTGGACCCGGGCTCCGGCGAGGCCCCCGGCAAGATCATGCACGAGCTGCGCAGGGGCGAGTTCACCGTCGAGGGGAACGGGCTGCGCCTGCCCGCCGCCTACTACGGCACCATCGACGCCACCCCCCTGTGGATCAGCCTGCTGCACGACGCCTGGCGCTGGGGCATGCCGCAGGACGAGGTGGGCGCGCTGCTGCCGGTGCTGGAGGCGGCGCTCGGCTGGCTGGACGAGTACGGGGACGCCGACGGCGACGGCTTCCTCGAGTACATCGACACCAGCTCGCGGGGCCTGGCCAACCAGGGCTGGAAGGACTCCGGCGACGCCATGCGCTTCCACGACGGCAGGCAGGCCGAACCGCCCATCGCCCTGGTCGAGGTCCAGGGCTACGCGTACGAGGCGGCCGTCGCGGGGGCCGCGCTGCTGGAGGCGTACGGCAGGCCGGGGGCCGAGCGCTGGCGCGACTACGCGGGGCGGATGGCGGAGCGCTTCCGCGAGCGGTTCTGGGTGGACGCCGGCTACCCGGCGCTCGCCCTCGACCGCGACAAGCGGCCGGTCGACGCGCTGACCAGCAACATCGGGCACCTGCTCGGCACCGGCATCCTCACCCCCGCCGAGGAGCTGCGCATCGCCGAGACGCTGCGGGACCCGGCCATGTCGGGGGCCTTCGGGCTGCGGACGATGTCCACGGCCGACGCCGCGTTCAGCCCTCTGTCGTACCACTGCGGCTCCGTCTGGACGCACGACACCGCGATCGTCATCTCCGGGCTGGCCCGTTCCCGCCACGGCGAGGTGCCCGCCGCGCTCGCCGCCGACCTGGCCGAGGGGGTGCTGTCCGCCGCCGAGGCGTTCGGGTACCGCCTGCCCGAACTGCACGCCGGGGACGATCGCGCGCTCATGGGGCGGCCGATCGCGTACCCGGCGTCGTGCCGGCCCCAGGCGTGGTCGGCGGCGGCGGCCGTGGCCCTCCTTCAGGCCGCCGTCGGGCTGTATCCGGACGTTCCCGGCGGCCGGGCGGTGGTCCGCCCGCTGCCCGGGGCGCCGCTCGGCGCACTCGCGGTGCGCGGGCTGCGGGTCGCGGGAGCGCCGGTCGACGTGGCGGTCGACGGGTCCGGGGCGGTGCGCGTCACGGGGCTGCCCTCAGGGGTCTCGCTCGCGCAGCAGCCGGGCGACTGAGCACGGCGGGGCTTGCGGTCGGGGTCTCAGGGGCCGGTACGTGCGTTCACGGTGATCACCCCGGCCGTGTGCAGGCTGGTCAGCAGGCTCCAGTCGTCGGCCGGGTCGAGCCAGACCTGTAGGTCCGCGGGGCCGCCCGGTCGGGGCAGCGCCCCGTGGGGCTCGTAGTAGGTCGCGACGAGGACCAGGGGGACCGGCGCCTGCCAGCGTACGGGGGCGGGCGGCTCGTGCCGTCCGCCCAGGATCACCGCGCGTTCGGCCGGGCCGCACGCGTCCAGCCGCCCCTCGTCCGCGAGCCACGCCTGCAGCCTGACCTGGACGTCCAGGGCGAGCCGCACCCGCGCCGCCGCGCGCTCCGCGCCGGTGGCGAGCCCGTCGTAGCCGGGGACGAGCATCCCGACCAGCTCGACCGGCTCGTCGGCGTAGCCGCGGCGGGTGCCGCCCGCGTGGATCATCTCGAAGCGGTACGGCCGGCCGTCGTCCTTGGCGGGCGGAACCGGCGGCGGGGCCGTCGCCGAGGTGTTACGGATGATCACAGCCATCGGGCGGCCTCTCATTCGGTGCCCACCGGGGGGAGCGCCCAGCGGGTGGCGGCGTACAGGGCGGTGATCTGCGCCTTGTCGGCCTCCCGCCAGAACAGCTCGTCCACCATACGGCGGAAGGAGAGGCTGCCCTCCTCGGTGAGGTCCGGCTCGGGGACGCCACGGAGGCGCTCGGCGTGCGTGCCGAGCCGGTCGTGGTGGCCGCCGTTGGGCGGAAGGCCCAGCGTCGCGAGCCGGAGACCGGCCTCGACCGTCGCGAGAGAGAGCTTCAGATGGGCCTGGATCACCGCCGGGTCGAGCGAACCGTCCCACACCCGGAACTCGACGTGGTCCTTGGCCGACCCCCTGACGCCGTCCAGGTTGAGCACGACGTTGCGGCGGGTGTCGGCCTGCCGCACCGCGCTCACCGACGCGTAGCCCGTGCCGGGCAGTTCGTTGGGGTGGCAGTACTCCAGGCCCCGGTGGCTCTCCAGCTCGGGATTGTGCGCGAGCCGGAAGAACGTGTCGGTGTGCCGCTGGACGTAGGTCACGAGGGTGACGTGGTTCGGCACGAGGTGGTCGTAGTCGAACGTGCCGACGTGGTTGTGCCCACCGGTCCTGACACTCGCCCATCCGCCGTGCGACTGGATGATCTCGCAGGCGAGGGCGAGGTTCTGCCAGGTGGCCCGCTCGTCGTACAGGATGGGCGGGACCAGCTCGCCTCCGACCGAGCTGTCCATTTCCAGCAGCCACAGGCCGCGCCCGCCGTCGCCGGGGCGTCCCGAGCGGTAGCCCCGATCCTTCATGGCGTGGTACGAGTGCGCCTGGGCGTCGGCGGTGAGTCCGGCCTTGTGCAGGTCATGGGCGAGAGCCAGCCTGCGCTGGCCGAGACCGCTGGGCGGCAGCTCGAACTCGATCTCCGGGCCGAACCCGCGCCCGCCTTCGCGGGCCCCCAGGGACGCCGTGGCGTCCTCCATCATGTAGGGGACCACCTGCTCTCCCCTGACCGCGCGTTGCACCGCCGCCTCGTACGCGCGCCGGTACGCCGCGAAGTCCCTCGTGTAGGACACCTCGGGGTGGTCCGGCCAGCGTTGCCACGACCTGGCCCGAGCCTCCAGCGCGGCGACCCGGTCCCGCGCCACCGCGACCAGGGGGTCCCTGACGGGCAACCGCGACAACGCACCGCGGCGGAGCGGATGGGCCCGCTCGTACGCCTCCCGCGCCTGCGCGTGCTCGCGGACCGCCGCCTGACGGGCGTCCCGGACGGCCGACGGGGAGAGGTCGTGCGGCCCCGGCGTCTCCAGTCCCTGCGGCCCGACCGGCTCCGGCCGGTTCGCGTAGTGGGTCAGGGCGTCGAGCACCTGACTCCGATCGACCGGCCCGAACAGGTCGAAGCCCGCCCGCTGGATCTCGGCCGCCCGTGCCGCCAGCCGTGGCGCGGAATGGTCGAGGCCCGCGTCCCCCGCCAGGCGGCGCAGCGGGTCCAGCGCCCACATCCGCGACAGCGACTCGGAGCCCGTGATCTCGGTCAGCCGGGCCAGCGCTCGCGCCTCGTCGTTCCCCGGGCTCCGGATGCCGCGATCGACCGCGATCGGCAGCCCGTCCCACAGGTAAGGGTCCCGCGCCCGGTGGGCGGCGAGGAGGCCGGCGGCCTCCTGAGGGCCGCGTACCCGGGTGAGATCGGCGCCGTGCGCCCGCGCGTCCTCGGCCAGGCGAACGAGCTGCTCCACGTGGCGTCCCTGCCCGACCTGCTCGGCCAGGCGCTCCAGCGGAGAGAGGAAGGAGTCGGGGACCGTGTCGCGGCGGCGGGTGACGAGCTCGTCCAGGAGAGCGAGCGTGCGGGTCGCCTCCACGGTGGGGTCGGTCAGGGCGTACCTGTCGGCGAGCAGCGCGCCCTCCCACAGGCGCGGGTCCTCCAGCCGGAACCGGTCCATGGCCGCGAGGAAGTCCGCGGCGCTGGTCCGCACCGCCAGGAGGTGCCCTTCGTTGAAGGCCGTCTGGACCACCGGGATCAGCTCCCGGGTGGTCCGGAGGCCGTGCTGCTGCCGCAAGGGTCGGACCAGGCTCTCCGCCCTGCTCCGGGTGTAGGGCTCCCCTGTCATCGCGAGCAGCAGCCCCACGGTCCGCGCCTGCCCGGGGGTGACCTCCCTCAGCCCGAACACGGACCGGTGCTGTCGTCCCGACCAGCGGAGCCGGTCGACCTCCATGGCCCGCGTGAGCACGGCGACCAGGGCTGCCCGGCCGCGCGCGCTCTCCGGGGACAGGTCGGCCATCCGGGCATCGTGGAAGAGATCCACCAGGGCGTCGGTTTCGAGTGCCATGTCGAACTCGGCGGCCACGTCGCTGATCGCCCGTCGCGGGTTCGGGTCGCCGAGAGCCCGGCTCATCGACGCCAGGGCCAGCGCCGTCCTGTCGCTCTTGTCGGTGACCGGCAGGACCTCGGCCAGGCGGCGGCCCTCGTCCAGGAGTTGCTCGTCCGGCCCGCCGTCCCGGTTCTCGGGGGCGCCGTTGAGCAGCCGTTCGATCCGGTTCGCCGGGCCGTCCTGGGCCGGTCCGGCGGGCCCCGGAGGGTCGCCCGGCGTCCAGCGATAGACGATCGCGGCCGCCTCGGCGAAGTTGCGGGGCCGCGCGTCCGCCACCCCCCAGAGGTCGCCGGGGAACGGAGGGCCGGGCACCCGGGGGTCCTGCCCGACCCGCCCCACCCCTTCCCGGACAGCCGCCCCTACGGTGGCCTCCTCCGGCGCGACCGCCTTCGGAGCAGCCACGTCCGAGGTCGCCGCCTTCGGAGCGGCCACGTCCGGGTTTGTTGCCTTTGCGGTGGTCGCGGCCGGTTCGTGGCCCACCAGGACGTGTTCGAGCTCCGCGCGCAGGCCGGGCCAGGCGTGGGCGAGGTCCGGATGCAGGTCGAGGCGTGACACCTCCCGCAGCGGCACCCACACGTTGTCGAGGGACTCCACGGACGCGGGCCACACGTCGGCCAGGCCGAACATCTCGCCGATGACCGTGTCGTGCACCCAGCCGCCGTGGTCGTCCCGATGGACGCCCCGCACCGTCACCTCGCCCGGGTCCAGCCGGTTCCGCTCGGCGACCCCGCGGAGAGCGGCGGGGACCGGGTCCTCGCCGCCGTCGCGCGGGCTGCCGGGCAGATCCCAGGTCCCCCCATGGTCCGTCTCCATGGAACGCAGTTGCATGAGGACGCGGACGTCGTCACCGGAGACGCGGTGGTAGGCCAGCAGACCCGCCCGCCCTTCGGTCCCCTGGTGACTGTGTCCCAGCGCGCACTCCGTCCATCGGTTGCCGGACTGGGCGACCTGCCAGCCGGGCGGGAGGCTGGCCGCGCCGGGATCGGCCGGGACGACGTGCGGCGGGTGCCGCACGGTCACCTCGCCCGGCCCGGCGAGCAGCACGAACTCGCCGAGCGGAAGCTGGCCCATCCCCGTCCACGGCGTGGCCAGCACGCGCGAGGCGGGGAAGACGCCTGCCATGACCACACCCTCGCCCAGGGTGTACCGCTTGGCGACGCCCGGCGTGGCGCTCCACGACTGCAATGGCAGACCCGGTGGAGCCTGGACGACCTCGCCGTCGGCGACGCCGTTCAGGCCCGCGATCGGGTGGCCCTGGTCGAGCCTTATCCCCCGGTAGAGCACCAACTCCTCGATGCCGTACCGGGCCAGCTCGCGCTGGCTCAGCTCGTACTGCCGGCGGAGGAAGTCGCGCCGCATGTCGCCGTTGCTCGCGTGGTACTTCCTGGCGGTCCTGTTGCGGCTGGGATCTCCGTACGTCTGCAGGTCGACGAGGTTGGTCAGACCGAACTCGTCGGCCGCGGCCAGGTTCATGGCCAGCCGCGGCGGCAGAATCTCGCCCGCGCCGAATCCCCACGACTTGAGAAGCTCATCGACCGCCAGGCGTCTGGCCGTTTCCAGCGCCTCGGGCGAGTCGAACGGCATCTGGCGGAGGATCCGCCGGTCCTGCGCGGGCTCGCCTGGGCCGCCCGCCAGGTCCGTCAGGGAGTTCCTGTCGACCGCCAGCCAGGTCCTGATGGTCCTGCCCACGACGTGCCGCTCGGTGAGCACGAGGTAGAACCCCGGATCGCCGACCCGCTCGCGGAGCCCCTGCTTCTGACCTCCGGCGAGCATGTCCTTCGTGGACGAACGCATCGAGTCCATCAGGCCCTTGACCGCGGTGGCGTAGGAGGTCTGCCAGGCGAGAGCGCTGACCGGGCGGTACTGGCCGTCCTGGCTGAGCAGGGCCGCCACCCGGCGCGTCGCGGGCTCCATCTGGCCCAGGTCGTCGGGCAGCGCCCTGGAGCGGGCCGCGGACGGGCCGGGGTCGCCCTGGCGGAGGGGGCCGGTGACGGGTGTGTCCAGGGGCCTCCCCGGGCCTCCCGGGTCAGCGGGACGCGGCCGCACCGCCGCCACGTCCGCCACGGTCGCTGGAGGGGGATCCGCGAGGGCGGCCTCGGACGGACGATCCACACCGGTCGGCGCTTCGGCGGGACGGACCGTGACGGGCCCCGCCACCGCCGTCTGAGTCGCGCCCGTCCCGTCAGGAACCCGTCCTCCCGGATCCGGCTGCGGCCCTGCCCGATCCGGGAGCGGCCCTGCCTGGTCCGGGAGTGGTCCTGCCTGGTCGGAGGGATGTCCTGCCCGGTCCGGGAGTGGTCCTCCCCGGTCCGGGAGCGGTCCTGCCTGGTCGGAGGGACGTCCCACCGGGTCCGGGAGCCGTCCTGCCGGGTCCGGGGAAGGTGTCCTGGTCAGCGGCGACGCCTGCGGATCGCCCGCCTGCGCGGTGTCCCGTACGGTGTCCTGCGCGCGTGGCGCGTGGGGCGCAGGGAGGGCGGGATCGTCCGTGCGGGACTGACCGGCCCGGTCGTGGGTCCGGTCGTGACCGGCCGGTGGCGGTTCGGCCGCGCCGCTCCTGGGTTCCGTGCGGCCCTGGGCACTCGGCTGGGCCGCCTCCCGTTCCGAGGCGCTGTCGGAGGCCCTGTCGGAGGCACTGTCCGTGGTGCCGTCGAGGGCGGGAGGGCTGTTCGCCGACATGGTGGCCGGGAGCAGCGAACTGCGCGGCAGACTCGCCGGGCTCCCGGCCTCCGCCCGCGGGGCGGCGGGGCCCGTACCGTCAGCGGGCGCAAGCTCGGCAGGCGCACGCCCACCCGGGGCCCGCTCAGCCGGAACCCGCTCACCTGGAACGCGGTCAGCCGGGGCGCCGTCGCCCGGGGCCCGCTCGCCCGAGACGGGGTCGGCCGGGGTGGGGTCGGCGGGGACCCGCCCGGCCGTGGCACCGTCGGCCGAGGAGCCGTCGGCCGGAGGCCGGCCGGACTGGGCGCGTTCGGCCGTCGGAGGTTCCGGTGGGCGGGGCGGTGGTGCGCCTTGGGCGGTGCTGTGCCCGCCGCCGTCGGGCACGGGCGTCTCCCTGCGCCCGACGACCTTGCCCGCGACCGACTCACCTTGGTAAGGCTGGGAGAGATAGATCAGCGTTCCTGAGGGGACCTTGCCCAGGTCGTCGGGAGTCCCGCCGTCCGCGCCCCGCGGGGGTGGCGGCGGGCCGGGAGGCGGCGGCCCGGGGTCATCGCCCGAGGTCAGCATCGTGCCGGTCTCCCCGCCCGGAGCGTACGCCGAGCCGGCACCGGACGGATGACCGCCGATCGCGGCGGTACTCATCATCGGCAGGTAGCCCACCCGAGCCGCCGCCGGGACGTCCACACCCCCCGCGACACCGGAGATGAACGAATAGGCCAGATGTTCGGCATCGAGCCGCCCGCTGAGCGCCAGCCCCGGGACCGAACCCCCGGTGGCCGCCACCCCGCCCACCAGCGCCTGCCCGTACAAGCTCTGCGTGATCGCCACAACCCTGTCACGCACCGCCAGCTCGGCCTTCGACCCGAGATACACCATCTGCCGGCTCAGCAACCGCGACAACCCCGCGTTCACACCGGTGAACAGCACCCCGGTCAGCGCCCCGCTCCCCACCGACACCGCCAGCGAGCCGAAGTCGATGTCGCCCGGCTCGCGCACCCCGAACCCCCACTGCAGAAGCTGCACAAGGGCGTCCAGCCCGCCCATGATCCCGCCGAACAACAACGTGTTACGCAGCACGAGCTTCTTGAACGTCTGAATGCTCATCCGCGTCATCAGCGCTTGATGCTGGATGAGCCGTAACACCCCCGGACCGTTCACCGCGATGAACACCAGCAGCCGGACGATCATCAGACCGAGCAGCGCCAGCGACGCGTAGATCATCCACTCGGTGTGCTCCATCCGCACGCCGTGCTGCCGCAGCGACGCCGCCTCCTCCCGCAGCGCCCGCTCCAGCAGATCGATCAACGTCTGCCGCTCGCCACCACCCTCCTGCTCACCACCCAGCATGGCGAACAACCGCTCGAACGCGTCCTTGGCCGCTCCCTGCCACTCATGGCCGCTCAGCAGCCGCACGACCGAGCCCGCGCCCTCCACCTCGATCGCGGCGAGATCGTCCGCCAGGCTCTCCAGCGCCCGCGCCTCGGCGATGATCCCGGGCACGTCGGCCTCGGGAACCGCCCCGCCCGTCAACGGCAGCGCCAGCGGCCTGACCACCTCGGGCACCAGGCTGAGGTCGAGCCCCATCAAGTGGTGCCGGGCGGCCGCGGGAGGAACGACTCGAAGTCCGTCCCCTCTCCGAAGAGGTCGTCGAAGGGCAGGTCAGGCACGAAGGGCTCCATCAGCTCCTTCATCCCGGCGGAGACCTGCCGGGTCGCGTGCCCGATCTGCTCGACGACGCAGGCGGACAGCTCGGACGGCGACAGCCGGCGATAGACGCGAGGGTCGAACTCGATCGTCCGCACCTCGCCACGGGGGCCGACGGTCACGGTCACCATGCCGTCCTCGGACGTCGCGGTCGCCGACAGCTCCCGCGCCTTCCGCTGCATCTCCTTGAGCTGCTCGGTCTGCTGATTGACCTCCTGGACGAGTTGCTCCAGCAGCCGCCACGACTCATCCGCCGTCATCCGCCGTCCCTCACAATCATCACTTAAGCATCAAAAGTCTCCTTTACACCATTGTTTAGGTACTTTCGGTAAGCTGCCTACCCGTGGACCTCGACGGCGTCGCCTACAGCCCCAGCAACCTGAACCGCCTGGCGTGCGCGGCGGACGGCATGGCCGGGGACGTGTTCGGCGTGCGGTCCGGGTTCGAGACGTCGTGGGGCGTGACCCGTACCGCCCTGGGCGACGACGACTACGCCCGGACGTACCTCCAGGCGAAGGGCGGGCGGGTGGAGAGCATCGCCACCGGGCTCAGCCTGCTGGTCGCCACCCTGCTGGAGCACGAGAACAAGCTCGGACGGGCCTCGGCCACGTACGAAGCCTGCGAAGACGCCAGCACCCTGCGCGGCTGACGGCCGCCGCCGTGATCTGCCCCTTTCCGGGTATGCGGACGGGAACGATCGCCGGGACAGGGGGACGACGACAGTGACGGACGCGGCACCGGCGAACGGATCCGGCGATCCCGGCGAACCCGGCGATCTCGACCGGGCGGCGGCGGTGTTCGACGGCGTGCGCCCGCGGCTGTTCGGGATCGCGTACCGGATGCTGGCCAGCGTGAGCGAGGCCGAGGACCTGGTGCAGGACGTCTGGCTGCGCTGGCAGGGCTACGACCGGGCCACGGTGGACAACCCGGCCGCGTTCCTGGCGACGACGACCACCCGGCTGGCCATCAACGCCGCGCAGTCCGCCCGCGTCCGCCGCGAGACCTACCTCGGCCCGTGGCTGCCCGAGCCCGTCGACACCGGAGCCGACCCGCATCTCGGGGCCGAGCGCGGCGAGGCGCTGGAGTTCGCGGTCCTGCTGCTCCTGGAGCGGCTCTCCCCCACCGAACGGGCCGCGTACGTGCTGCGGGAGGCGTTCGACTACCCCTACGGCCAGATCGCCGGGATCGTCGGGCTCAGCGAGGTGGCCGTGCGCCAGCTCGTCAGCAGGGCCCGCAAGCGCGTACGCGTCGAGCGCCGCACGCCCGTGCCCAAGGCCGAACAGCGCAGGCTGCTCACGGCGTTCGTCAGCGCGGCCCGCTCCGGCGACCTGGCCGCGCTGGAGGAGCTGTTCGCCGCGGACGTGACGAGCTACTCCGACGGCGGCGGCAAGGCGCGCGCCACCCGGTTCCCGGTGGTGGGCGCGTCGCGGGTGGCGAAGTACGTCAGGGCGTTCGCCCGCCACTTCTGGGCGGGCGTCGAGGTGGCGTGGGCGCAGACCAACGGGCAGACCTCCGCGCTGCTGAGCCGCGACGGCGTGGTCTTCACGGTGCTCACGGTCGACGCCTCGGCGCAGGGCATCGACCAGGTGCTGTGGATGATGAACCCCGACAAGATCACCGCCGTCTCCGCCGAGGGCTGACGCCCGGCCGGCGCAGCCCCCCTGCCCTGGCCGGCGAGTGGGTCGCGTGCGGCGCGCCACCAGGCTCCGCGATCACCCAGTCGATTACGCTGAGTGACGAAGGGAGACCGCGATGCATGTGACCGCCGCCCCGTGACCGAGTGGGCGAAGCGGCTCCTGGTCGGCCGGCCGCTGCGGACCACGAGCCTCCATCGGCAGCTCCTCCCCAAACGGCTGGCGCTGCCGGTCTTCTGCAGCGACCCGATCTCGTCGGTGGCGTACGCGACCGAGCAGATCATCATGGCCCTCACCCTCGGCGGCCTGGCCCTGCTGCACCTCACGGGCTGGGTGGGGGTCGCGATCGTGGGCGTGCTGGCCGTCATCGTCCTGTCCTACCGGCAGACCTGCTACGCCTACCCCAACGGCGGCGGCGCGTACGTCGTCGCCCGCTCGAACCTGGGCGTCAACGCCGGCCTGGTCGCCGCGAGCGCGCTGCTGGTCGACTACGTGCTGACCGTGGCCGTCTCGGTCGCCGCCGGGGTGGACGCGATCACCTCGTACGCGCCCGGCCTCCAGCCCTGGTCGGTCGCCCTGAGCGTGGCCTGCATCGCGGTGCTCACCGTGGTCAACCTCAGGGGCACCCGCGAGTCGGGGCGCGGGTTCGCCGTGCCCACCTACGCCTTCATCGCCACCGTCTACGTGATGTTCCTCTTCGCGGCGTGGCGGCTGCTGACCGGCGAACGGCCGCGCGCGACCAGCGCGGACTTCACCATCGAACCCTATTTCCAGCCCGCGGGTCTGGTGGCGATCTTCCTGGTGCTGCGGGCGTTCGCCTCGGGCTGCACCGCGCTGACGGGCGTGGAGGCGGTCAGCAACGGCGTGCCCGCCTTCCGCCCGCCGAAGAGCAGGAACGCGGCCAACACGCTGGCCGTCATGGGCGCGCTGTCGATCACCATGTTCTCCGGGATCACGGCGCTGGCCCTGCTCACGGGCGTACGGATGATCGACCCCGACCATCCGGGCCGGATCGCCGGAGCGCCCGCCGACTACGTCGAGCCCACGGCGCTGGCCCAGATCGGCCAGGCCGTCTTCGGCGGCGGCATCCTGTACGCCCTCCTCCAGGCGACCACCGCGGCCATCCTGATCATGGCCGCCAACACCGCCTACAACGGCTTCCCCATGCTGGCCTCCATCCTGTCGGCCGACTCGTTCCTGTCCAGGCACCTCCACAAGCGCGGTGACCGCCTGGTCTTCAGCAACGGGATCCTGCTGCTGGCCACCGCCGCGGCCGTGCTGCTCGTCGTCTTCGACGCCAACAGCTCCCGGCTCATCCAGCTCTACATCATCGGCGTCTTCGTCTCGTTCACGCTCAGTCAGACCGGCATGGTGGTGCACTGGCAACGGGCGGGCGGGCCGCGCGCGCCGGGGGTCCTGCCGCGGCAGGCGATCAACGCGGTCGGCGCGGTGGTGACCGCCGTGGTGCTGGTGATCGTCCTGACCACCAAGT
Organism: Nonomuraea antimicrobica; assembly: GCF_039536965.1. Classification (NCBI taxonomy): domain Bacteria; kingdom Bacillati; phylum Actinomycetota; class Actinomycetes; order Streptosporangiales; family Streptosporangiaceae; genus Nonomuraea; species Nonomuraea antimicrobica. The sequence continues at coordinate 31,550 of NZ_BAAAZP010000226.1, forward strand.
TCCTGAACGGCGCCTGGCTGGTGTGCCTGGCGATGCCGGCGCTGTTCCTGACCATGAAGGGCATCCGGCGGCACTACGACCAGGTACGCGTGGCGACCCGGCCGGGCGCGGCCGTGGACCGTCCGGCCAGCGGCCACGCCATGGTGCTGGTGTCGCGGCTGAGCGCCCCGGCCCTCCAGGCGGTCGCGTACGCGTCGGTGTCCCGGCCGGCCGGGCTGGAGGCCGTACACGTGTGCGTCGACGAGGAGGAGACCCGCGAGCTGCGCGAGGGCTGGCAGCGGTACGCCCCCGACGTGCCGCTGACGCTGATCGACTCGCCCTACCGGAGCATCGTGGGCCCCATCCTCGACCACATACGCAAGCGCCGGGCCCGGCACGCCGGGCAGCTCGTCACCGTCTACATCGTCGAGTACGTGATCGGACGCTGGTGGGAGCGGGCCCTGCACAACCGCATGACGGCACGGCTGCGCAAGCGGCTGCTGCTGGTCGGCGGGGTGACGGTGACGCTGGTGCCGTACCGGCTGGCCTCGGGCGAGCGCCGCGCCGCGGAACCGCGCCCGCCGCGCCTGGCCACCCGCCTCGCGCTGCTGGCCGGGCGCACGCCACCGCGCGACCCCGGCTCGGATTAGAGGCGTTCAGGGGGGATCTCGTCGTACTTCTCGCGGAGGGTGTCGAGGATCGGGTGCTCGCCGGGCAGGACGAGGTCGTCGATGAGGCTGATGGGACGGACGCCGATCGCGGCGTTGGTGGCAAAGGCGGCCCGCATGCCCGGCAGGTCTCCGGAGTGGACCGGCCGCACGACCGTGGCGTCGTGGGCCCGCTGGAGCAGGCGCATGGTGACCCCGTCGAGCACCTCGGCGCGCGGCCAGACGACGTGTTCGCCGTCGAAGAACCCGGCGTTCCAGGTGGTGCCCTCCGAGACGAAGGACGCGTCGTCGAGGAACAGCGCGTCGTCGAAGCCGTCGAGCTGGGCCGCTCGGCGGCTGTGCAGCACGCCGAACAGTCCCACGTTCTTCACCCGCGGCAGGGCCCGCTGGTGCCGCGTCGTACGGACGCGCAGCGGGGGGAGCGGCAGGATCGGCGCGGGCCGGGTGGTGACCAGGATGCGCGGGCGCGCCGCGGCCCCGGGGCGGCTCACCTCCAGGTCGGGATCGAAGACGGTGACGCGCACGACGATCGTGCCGTCGTCGCCCTCGACCGCCTGCCTGATGTACGCGCGCGCCCGCTCCTGGTCGAGGTCGGCCCCGAACGTGACCAGGCAGTCACGCCCGAGCCGCTCCAGATGCAGGGGCAGGCCCCGGACGCGCCCGCCGTCCACCCGCAGCGTGGTGAAGTGGCCGTAGTTGGCGAGCCCGAGGGCTTGGAGCATGTCAGCGGAGACGGGTGTCCCGTCGAGTAGCGCCATGGCGCGAGTATCGCGACCGCCCTCACCGAAGAGGTCACCGGCCCCGGTCACGGCCCGCTCACCCGGCCGCCCGGCCGGTTGAGCGGGCCGTCGCGCACGGTGCCCCCGTTCCGGCCCGCTCACGCGGACGTGAGCGGGCCGGACCTCCACGGTCAGTTACGGCTGGACGACCAGCGGGAGCCTGCGCACGCCCGTCATGGTGGGCGTGGGCATGAACACCGCGGGGTCGCCAGGATCGGTGCGCAGTGACGGGAGCCGGTCGAGCAGGATCTCCATCGCGACCCGCCCCTCCAGCCTGGCCAGGGGCGCGCCCAGGCAGAAGTGGATGCCGCGGCCGAAGGCCAGGTGCGGGTTGGGGTCCCTGCCGGGGTCGAAGACGTCGGGGTCGGGGAACTGGCGTGGATCCCGGTTGGCCACCGCGGCCCAGAGCAGGAGCATCTGGTCGGCCGGGATGGTCGCGCCGCCGATCTCGACCTCGCGCGTGGTGGAGCGGCCCAGAGCGGCGAACGGGGTGAAGAAGCGCAGCGACTCCTCGATGACCGCCGGGATCGTGGACCGGTCGGCGCGTACCCGCTCCTGCTGCTCGGGGAAGGCGTCCAGGGCCAGCACGGTGTTGCCCAGCAGCATCGTCGTGGTGATGTGCCCGGCCAGCAGCAGCACGATCGCGAAGTTGACCACCTGGTCGTCGGGCAGCCGTTCGCCGTCCACGTCGGCCTCGACCAGCTTGGTGAGCAGGTCGGCGCGGGGCCGTCGGCGGCGCTCGGCGGCGTGGTCGGCGAGGTACCTCGTCATCTCCCGCCACGGCGCGAACGCGGCCTGGAGGTCCACGTCCTGGGTCTCGGCGGGTTCCTTCAGTGAGATCTTCTGGTCGCGCTCGAACAGCCCGTCGGCCCACTGCTTGAACAGGGCGCGGTCGCTGCTGGGCACACCCAGCAGCTCGGCGATGACGATGACCGGCAGCGGGTAGGCCAGGTCGGTCACCAGCTCCAGCCGTCCGCGCTCCCGGGCCGCGTCGAGCAGCTCGTGCGTGAGAGCCGCGATCCGCGGCTCCAGGTCCGCGACGATCCTGCGGGTGAACGCGCTGCTGACGAGCTTGCGCAGCTTGCCGTGCTCCGGCGGGTCGATCTGGGTGAGGAAACCCGACAGCGAGAACTCCTCGTCGTCGGGCATCAGCCCCTTCGGGAGCACGCGCATGGTGTCGGAGGAGAACGTCGCGGGGTCACCGAGGATGTCGTGCATCTCGGGGTAGCCGTAGACGTTCCAGATTCCGGTGGTGGGATCGAACTCGACCGCCGGGCCCGATCGCGGGCCGTGCAGCCAGAAGTGCTGTTTGGAGATGTCGTACCGCTCGACGATGGTCGCCATCGCCTCTCCTCAGTCGTAGATCCGCTTCTTCGGTGATGACCTTCCACGGACGGAGAACGAGCACACACCGATCCCTGTCCGCGGTCGGTCGCGGGGTTCGGTGGGTTGCTAACGCGGGACGAACCTGTGCCCGCGGGCACGGAGGTGGGACATCGACCCCCGGCACGCGACGGCTCGGACGGCCTGATGGCGATCTTCGGTGGGCACGGGCGCCTCCCCATAGTCAGCCCGACATCACATTGCCGACCAGACTTCCCGGCGCTCCACCATCGACGGTAACAGCGCTCGACCGGCTCCGCCAGACATGCGTGACAGACGTCACCACGATCGCCCCCGGTTGGGTCCTGGCCCTCCTCCTCGACCTGGGCATCGGCCCATGAGCCGCCGTACTTGCAGACCGGACCGGGTCACCGGGGCCGTCAGCGGGGCGGGCCGGCGGAGATCGTCGCGAGGGCCTCCTCCGGCCCGCCGCGCCACCAGCCCATCGCCTCGACCCACCACGTCATGCCCGCCGCCGCGTAGCCGTCGACCAGGCCGTCCGCCGCCCGCCCCTCCAGCACCACGTCGAACCCGTCCAGCGTGCCCCGCTGCTCCCGCAGGAAGTCCACCACCCGCGCGAACTCCGCGACCGGCACCGCCCGCTCCTGCCCGTAGTCGCGGAAGGTGGGCATCGCCCCGTCCCACCATACGGCCCGCCGGAACCCCGCCCGCGTCGGCCACCGCCCCGGGCACCAGACCGGGATCCTCGGCCGCTGGACCGGCGACGGCGGCAGCCGGCCCCACAGCCGGGTCACCTCCTCCAGGCCGCTGTCCAGCCGGGCGGCCCGGGCCTTCAGGTCGGGGTCCTCACCGAAGTCCGCGTACTCGGCGTCCTGCGACCCGAGCCCGGCGCCGAAGACCAGCCTCCCGCCGGACAGCACGTCCAGCGTCGCGGTCTCCTTCGCCACCATCTGAGGACGCCGCCGCGGCAGTGCCACCATCAGCACGCCGATCCGGACCCGGCGGGTACGGGCCGCGATCGCCGACAGCACCACCGTCGGGCTCACGACCGGCCATGCGGGATCGGGGTAGATCAGGTGATCCCACAGGAAGACCCCGTCCCAGCCGTGTTCCTCGGCCGCGACGGCCAGATCGACCAGGAGCGCGGGATCCCCGAACGCTCCGACGTTGGGCAGCCCGACCGCGAATCGCACCATGCCCCAAGGCTATGCTCCCGAAGATCCGGCCGCCCCTCACACGCCCCCCGCGGACGGCGTGTCGACCGGCCGCGTGGGACGGCGTCGAGGTCCGCGGGGTTGCCGCATCGCGTCCCCGTCCCGCTACAACCCTTCGACCAGGGCCACGATCACCGAGGTCAGCGCGATCGGCCCCATCACGGCCACGCTCACCACGGTCGCGCGGTGGCCGGGCAGGAGGCGGGCGAGGGTGCGTGAGGCGGTGCGGCGCACCGCGCCCGCGCCGGGCAGCACGAACAGCCCCAGCGTGAACACCCCCGCGGCCAGGGACTCCGCGTGCCCGGCGCTCAGACGCCCGGCCGTGTTCAGGAAGCCCGCGGCGGCCAGGCCGACCGCCAGCGACAGCGCCAGATGGCCCGCCGCCACGAGCGCGGACTTCGACAGCGTCCGCCCGGTGTCGCCGAAGTAGTGGTCGCCGACGCGCAGCGCCAGCGTCAGCCCCGCCACCACCAGCCCCACGACGACCGGCATGACGACGGTCAGCGCCGCCAGCGTCACGAGCCCGAGCACCCCGACGAACCCGCTCCCGGCCAGGAACCGCCGCAGGTCGAAGGGCTCGGCGGGACGCGGGGCGGGGCGGCGCTCCTCCGGCCGGCCCGCCTGGACGGTCGGCGCCGGGGCCGGGTGCTCCTCCTCCCGCTGCGCCGGGCCGTATTCGACCGGCGGGAGCAGGTCGGAGACGGTGTGCATGGTCAGCGTACGGCTGCCGAGCCGCGCGCCCTCGCCGGGCCGGGCCGCCGGATCGAGCGCCCCGGTCATCCGCAGCAGCTCCCGCGCGCCGGGCCGGACCGCGGGGTCGACCTGGAGCGCCCGGCCGAGCCAGTCGCGCAGCCAGGCGGGCGCCTGGTCGAGCTGCGCCCGGCCTTCCATGGTGTTGAAGCAGACGGCCTCGAACGTCCCGGTGCCGAACGGCGGCCGCCCCGTGGCCGCGAAGAACACCGTCGAGGCCAGCGCGTGCACGTCGGCCGCCTGGGTGATCTGCGAGTCGCGGATGATCTCGGGCGCGAGGTAGCCCGGCGTGCCGACGAACATCCCGGTCTGCGTGAGCCTGGCCGCGTTCACCAGGTGGGCGATGCCGAAGTCGATGACCAGCGGCTCGCCGTCGACCAGCATGACGTTGGACGGCTTGAGGTCACGGTGGATCACCCCGGCCGCGTGCACGTCCACCAGCGCCCGGCACAGCCCCTGGGCGAGCTTGATGACCTCGCGCGCCGCCAGCGGGCCCTCGGTCAGCACGGTGTCCTCCAGCGTGCGGCCCGCGACGAACCTGGTCACCACGTACGGCTGCCCGCCCGCCAACTCGGCGTCGATCACCTCGGCCACGTACGGGCTGCGCACCCGCCGCATGGTCTCCACCTCGCGGAAGAGCCGGTCGCGCGCCTTGAGGTCGGCGGCCACGTGCGGGTGCAGCACCTTGATCGCCACTTCGCGGCCCGCAGGGTCGACACCGAGGTGGACGACGCCCATGCCGCCCTCCCCGATCTTCCCGATCACCCGGTAAGGGCCGAGATGCTCCTGCGTCTGCGTGCTCATTCCCGACGTCATCCTCCGTGTTCCCCATCGCACCGTGCTCCCGCGCGCCCGGTGCTCCCATACGCCCACATGTCCGTAAGTCCACAAGCCCGTACGTCCACAGGCCCGAATGCGTACAAACCCGCTCGCTCGGGCCTGGACATTGTCCCGCAGCGTCCCCCCGAGATGCACAGTAAGCGAAGATCTGGCCGAGTGCGCCGCCGCTGAGGGCCACGGGAGCCCCGCCGGACGATGCCCGGCCCCGGAAAGCCCGCCCCCGCCGCTCCCCCACCCGCCTCGTCCGGATCTGTCCGGTCTCGTCCCTCCGGCCCTCGTCGGGCCCGCCTTCGTCAGCCCAGCGTGACGACGTGTTCACAGATGACTGGAGGTGACCGTAAAGTGTCAGGATGACTGCCTAGATCACGAAGCCGCCGAGTGGCGTCCTCGCCTTCCGTGCCCGCGACGCCGGTACATGTCCATGCAGCCCTCGGGCTGACGTACGACAAGGAACAACCCCCTCATGGCTCAGATCAGTCCTCCCACTCCCGTCGAGGCCGGCGGTGATCAGCCCAGCCTGAAGCGCGTGATGGGGCCGGGCCTGTTGCTGCTGTTCATCATCGGCGACATCCTCGGCACCGGCATCTACGCGCTCACGGGCCAGGTCGCCGGCGAGGTGGGCGGCGCCGCCTGGCTGCCCTTCGCCGTCGCCTTCATCGTCGCGCTGATCACGGCGTGCTCGTACCTGGAACTCGTCACGAAATATCCGCAGGCCGCCGGGGCCGCCCTGTACGTGCACAAGGCCTTCGGGAAACACCTGCTGACGTTCCTCGTGTGCTTCGCGGTGATGTGCTCGGGCATCACCTCGGCCTCGGCGGCCTCGCGCGCCTTCGCCGCGAACCTCGCCACCGGCTTCGGCCTCGACGTGGGCAACGGCGTCATCCTGCTGATCGCCGTGGCGTTCATGCTCCTGGTGCTGGCCGTCAACCTCCGGGGCGTCGGTGAGAGCGTCAAGATCAACGTCGTGCTCACCGCGGTCGAGCTGTCGGGGCTGCTGCTGGTCATCGTGCTCAGCATGTTCTTCATCCTCGGCGGGCAGGCCGACTTCTCCCGCGTCGTCGCGTTCGAGACCCCCGCCGACAAGAGCGTGTTCCTCGCGATCAGCGCCGCGACGTCGCTGGCCTTCTTCGCGATGGTCGGGTTCGAGGACTCGGTCAACATGGCAGAGGAGACCAAGAACCCGGCGCGGATCTTCCCCCGCATGATGCTCACCGGCCTCGGCATCACCGGGGTGATCTACGTGCTGGTGTCGATCTGCGCGGTCGCCGTGGTGCCGGTCGGCACGCTGGCCGACAGCGAGACGCCGCTGGTCACGGTGGTGCAGACGGCGGCCCCCGACGTGCCGATCGCCGACCTGCTGCCGTTCATCTCGATGTTCGCGGTCGCCAACTCCGCGCTGATCAACATGCTGATGGCCAGCCGGCTCCTGTACGGCATGAGCAAGCAGGGCGTGCTGCCGCCCTTCCTGGCCAAGGTGAACCTCTCCCGGCGCACGCCCCACGGGGCGATCGTGTTCACCACCGTCATCGCCATCGGGCTCATCACGTTCGTCTCGCTGGTTCCCGACAGCCCGGTCGTGGCGCTGCTGGGCGGCACGACCTCGCTGCTGCTGCTCGCGGTCTTCGCAGGGGTCAACGTGGCCGTGCTCGTCCTGCGCAGGGACGACACCGGCACCGAGCACTTCAAGGCGGGCCGGGTCCTTCCCGTGCTGGGCACGATCACGTGCCTCTACCTGGTGCTGCCGTGGTCGTCCGGGCGCCCGGTGGGCCAGTACCAGATCGCTGGGGTGCTGCTGGCGATCGGGCTGATCCTGTGGGTGATCACCTGGTTGTCCCGGAGGAAGACGGCGTGACCGACAGCGCCCTGCGGCGGGCTATCCGATCTCCACCAGCGTGAACTCGATCTCGGGCACCGTCCGCCCGGTGGCGTGGTCGATGACGGCCACGCCCCACTGGGTGAACTCGGGGGTCTTGTCCCGGTAGCCGCGGTTGCCGCGCAGCAGGACCCGTTCGACGTCCCGCACGCTCACCGCGTGCGGGTGCGGCCCCAGGACGGTGGCCACCCGGAAGAACACGGAGTTGGCCAGCAGGATGTCACGGGCGCGCTCGATCTTGACGGCCTGCGAACGCCGGCCGTAGATGTGGTCCTCGGTCTACAGGCCCAGGAAGTGCCGGCCCGACACCCCGCGCAGCACCACCTCGCGGGTCTCGTGGTGCTCGACGGACAGCTCGTACAGGCGGGCGGGGACGTCGGTGTCCTCGACGAGCAGGCCGTTCTCGGCCCAGCCGTTGATGCTCCACACGCTCGCGAACGTGCCGCCGCCGCCGCGTACCCAGATGCCGTGCTTGTGGGCGCCCCGGTAGGTGTAGCCGGGATTGCCGGTCGGGGCGTCCGCCGGGTGCCACTTGACGAACTGGGTGGTGATGTCGGCGAGGTAGGAGCCCGCGCCCGACTGCCAGAGCAGGTTGACCGAGCCCGGGGTCTGGCGGGCGGTGTCGAGGCCGAGGCCGGTCACCGTGTTCCGGCCGCCGCGCGGGGTCGACACCAGGGCGCGCGGCGCGGCCGGGTCGCTGAAGCCGGGGTGCCCGTCGACGGCCGGCAGCCAGGTCTGGCGCGGGTGCAGGCCGATCAGCGTGGAGGTGCGGCGCCGCCTGAGCGTGCCGGACATCACGTACTGCCCCATGGGGACGTAGACCGTGTCGTGGCGGTCCACGGACGCCTGGAAGACGGACAGGTCGTCCTGCCCCTTGCCGATGGTGCGGCCCATCCTGGCCGCGACGTCGGCGACGCTCACCCATTCCCCCGTCGGCGGGGGCGCGGGCGTGTCGGAGCGCAGCAGCGACCGGATCCATGTGGCAGGAGCGCCGGGGACGACGTCGGCGTGCACGCCCTCGCGCCTGGACTCGCGTGCGCCGAGTGCCCGTTCGACGCGCAGGCCGTAGGTCAGCTCGCGGATCCTGGCCGAGGCCGCCGGGCCGGAGGTGCGCGATCCGCTCCGCGTCAGCAGGAGCAGGTCGCGGGTCCCGGAGGCCGCGCAGTTCAGCAGGGTGAGCTGGTTGCTGCGCAGGATCCGCTCGTCGTCCGCGCCGGGGATCGACGCGCTGTCGTTGAGCGCCACGGCCACGTCGCCGAGGTCCTGGAAGCAGGAGTCCTGGACGTAGAGGTGCTGCCACTGGTCGGGCGCCGACTCGAACGCCCGCGGCGCGTCCGCGAAGACGGCACGGACGACGACGAGCTTGGCGTCGTTGAACATCGCCACCGAGGCCCGGCGCTGGCCCTCGAATCGGCAGTCCAGCAGCGTGGTCTCCCATCCGGCCGAGGCGGCGTAGGCGTACAGGCCCACGTCGCCGCCGCGCACCCGTACGCGGTGGATCAGGTTGGCGTTGTGGTCGATGCCCGTACGGCCGTCGCCGACGTCGATGTCCAGGTCCTGGAGCAGGCAGAGCTGGGCGGCGTGTTCGCGCCCAGGACGAACCGGGGCCGGCGGCGCCCGAAGCCGATCACCCGTACGGAGTCGCGCACGTTGACGACGGCCGACAGCCGGTAGACGCCCTCCGGCACGAGGACGACGCCGCCGCCGTCACCGTACGGGAAGTCCCGTGCGCCGCCCAGTATGTCGCCGAGCTTGTTGGCGATGCCGCGCCTGGACGCCTCGTCGATGGCGGCCACACTCGCCGCCGGCGCGACGAAGGCACGACGCGATGGATCGGACAACACGGACACATCACCTTCTCTGATCACCAGGGCCGGTCTCGTCGGCCATGCGCATCAGTGGGAGAGTCTCCGACCTCACCGGTCACCCCGTCAAGAGTGAAACCCCAGTAATAATGCGTATTAGCAAGATCATCGGCCTCTTGCGGCCTGGCCTGGCGGGTGGGTCAGCCGCGGTCGTCCGGCGGCCACGGGAGGCGGACGGCGAGCAGGGCGATGTCATCGATCACGTCGTGCCGCATCCGCGCGAGCAGCTCGTCGCAGAAGTACGGCAGCGGCTCCCCTGCGAGCGAGCCGGCGTGCATGCGCAGCCGGTTCATGCCCACCTCCAGAGGGGCCTCCATGGTCTCGATCAGGCCGTCGGTGTAGAGCACGATGGTGCCGCGCGACGGGATCCGCACTCCGGCGTCGGGCCGGTCGGTACGCAGCCCCGTACCGAGCATCAGGCCCTGCCCCTCCTCCAGGAAGCGGGCGGACCCGTCGTCGTCGACCAGCAGCGGCGGCGGATGGCCCGCGCTGGTCCAGCGCAGCCACCAGGTGCCGTCCTGGTGCTGTTCGACCAGCGTCAGCACCAGCGTGGCCATCAGGCCGTCGGTGATGTGCGGCAGGGCGTCGTCGAGCCTCCCGACCACCAGGCTGGGCGGCGTGCGCTCGGCCCAGGCCACCATCCGCAGCATGTTCCTGATCTGCGACATCTGGGCCGCCGCCTGGAGGTCGTGGCCCATCACGTCGCCGATGACGAGGGCGGTCGCGCCGCCGGGGAGCCGGAAGACGTCGTACCAGTCGCCGCCGACCTGGGAGCCGGGGGGCGCGGGCCGGTAGCGGACGGCCACCTCCAGTTCCTCGATGTCCACGATGGGGGCGATGAGGTGGCGCTGCATGGTCTCGGCGATGCGGCGCTGCTGCTCGTACATCTCGGCGTTGTCCACGGCGAGCCCGGCGCGGGCGGCGATCTCGCGGAGGAAGGCCAGGTCGGACTCGTCGTAGGCGGGAGAGGGGCCGCACCGGGCCAGGGTGAGGGCGCCCAGCACGCGGCGGGGCGTACCCAGCGGGGCGATGATCAGCGAGGTGGCCTCGATCTCCGCCAGCAGCCCGCTGCGCGCGCAGATCGCGTCGTCGTCCAGCCCGGCCAGGTCCTGCGCGCCGAGCAGCAGCGCGGGGGCGCCGTGCAGCACCCGTACCAGCGGTGATCTGGCGGCCGTGGCCCGCGGCAGGGGGCGCTCCGCCTCCTCCCCCACGCCGCCGGGCGCGTGCCGCGAGACGACCGCGACCCTGCGCGGGGTCCCGTCCTGGTCGAGCAGGTCGATCACGGCCCAGTCGGCCAGACGGGGCACCACGAGCCGGGAGAGCCGCCGCAGCGCCTCCTTCACCTCCAGGGTGGAGGCGAGCACGGTGGTGATCTCCGACATCAGCCACAGCCGCCCGGTCAGCCGTTCCAGGGCCGTCAGGTGGGCCGCCTGTTCCCGCTCGACGGCCTTGTGCCTGCTCAGGTCGTAGAGCAGGACCGCCCCTCCGCGGCCACCCTCCTTGCCCAGTCGCATCGGCGCGATCGACAGGCCGAGCGCGATGAGCCCGCCGCCGCCCAGCGTGTAGTACGCCTCGTCGGTGCGCACACTCGTGTTCGCGCTGACGGCGGCGAGATGGGGGCAGTCCTCCCTCGGGATCGGGCTGCCGTCGGCGTTCCTGTGGAGCAGGTCGTGCGAGTCGGCCCCGATCAGCTCACCCGCGGAGCGGCCGAGCAGCCGCTCGGCGGTGGGGTTGACCATGATGATCTTCCCGTCGGCGTCCACGATGTAGATGCCCACGCGCAGCCCATGGAACAGCGCGCGCACGAGCTCCCCGCTGAGCTCGTGCCGCTCCTCGTCGGCGACTCTGTCACTGGTCTCCATGGCACTCCCCCTTTGACCTGCCCGGACAACGCCCGCGGATAACGGCGGCGGCGTCACGCGTCCGGTCATCGGGAAGGGTGGCTTTCCCATCGGCCTCCTGAAGGGATCTCTCGCCCGCCGTGCCGGAGGGCTCACCAGCATGTCCTCCGGCAGCCGGTCTGCTGCCACGGTCCGTACACATGATCGTCACCCGTCCGGCTCACGCTGCACGGTGTCGGTCAAGGAGGCAGGGATGCGTTGGCTCAAGTCGCTGGGGATGGCGATGTTCGTCCTGTTCACATACGTCACACCGGCGTCGGCGTCGCCCTCGGCTCCCGCGTCCGCGGACGGCACGCTGGAGGTGGCCTCGGCGACGGTACGCGGCGGCGAGCCGATCAAGCTGACCTACGGCACCCCCCGCCCCGACCCGACCAACTGGCTCGGCCTCTACACCGACCCGGGCAACGGCCCGGTGGAGGAGAAGTACGTCGGCCCGTCGCTGCGATGGACGTACATCGCCGGGGAGCGCGGCGAGGCCACGCTGCCGACCGACGGGCTGGAGCCGGGCGACTACATCGTCTTCGCCCTGGCGCGTGACGGCTACGGGTGGCTGGCCACGCCGGTGAAGGTACGGATCACCAGCAGCGCCCCGCTGCACTTCGTCACCGACGCCTTCGGCCTGCGCAACGCCCGCGCCATGGAGCCGTACCGGGCGGCGGTGGGCGGGCTGGTCCGCGGGGACACCGACGGGCTCACCTTCCGCAAGGTCAGCGGGCCCAAGTGGATCAAGGTGTCGGCGGACGGCGAGGTCACGGGGACGCCCCGGGTGCCCGACGCGCTGCGTCCGGCGTCGCTGCGCGTCGAGGCCCGCAACGCCCGCGCCGAGACCAGCACGGCGACGGTCGGCGTGACCGTCCGCAGGCCGGGCCAGGACCTGGTGCCCGAGCTCAAGGTCATGAGCTTCAACCTGTGGCACGGCGGCAGCCAGGTCGACGGCGGGCGGGAGAAGGAGCTGCGCTTCCTGCTCCGGTCGGGCGTGGACGTCGTCGGGCTCCAGGAGACCTCGGCCACGTCCACCCGCGAGCTGGCCGAGGCGCTGGGCTGGGACTACCACCAGGCGGGCACCGACCTGGGCGTGATCAGCCGCTACCCGATCACCGAACGCAAGGAGCCGGTGACGGGCGGCCCGCTGTCGGTGGCGACGAAGGTCCGAGTGCGGATCGGCGAGCGCCAGGAGGTCGTGGTGTGGAACGTCCACCTCGGCTACACCCCGTACGGCCCGTACGACGCGTGCTTCGGGAAACTGACGCAGGAACAACTGCTGGCCTATGAGGAGCGTTCCGGGCGCACGCCCCAGATCAAGGCCGTGCTGGAGGAGATGCGGCCCGACCTGGCGGCGGCGCGGCGTACGCCGGTGCTGCTGACGGGCGACTTCAACGCCCCGTCACACCTGGACTGGACGCAGGCCACCCGCCGCTGCGGGTACACGGCGGTCCCGTGGCCGGCCTCGGTGCTGCCGACGCAGGCGGGGCTGCGGGACTCCTTCAGGATCGCGCACCCGGACCCGGTGGCCGTGCCCGGCATCACCTGGTCGCCGATCTATCCGGTCTTCACCGGCGGCTACGGCTACGACTCGCACAAGGGCGAGCCCGAGCCGCAGGACCGGATCGACTTCGTCTACTACGCGGGCCCGCTGCGCGTGACGGGCTCGGATGCCCTGGTCGAGGGCACGCCCGCGCCCGTGCCCGACCACCGCGGCAACGCCTGGACCTCGGACCACGCCGCCGTGCTGACCACGTTCCGCACCTCCTGACCGCCGCCTCGGCCCGGGTCCCCCTCCGGACCCGGGCCGGGGGCGGGGTCACTCCTGGCCGTGGGTGGGGACGAGGTCGAGTTTGCGCATGCGGTCGGTGCCCCAGCGGCCCAGGGCGCCGAGCGCCTCGTAGAGGGCGGCGCCCTCGACGGTCAGGGAGTATTCGACCCGGGGCGGCGTCTCCTCGTAGACGGTCCGCTCGACGATCCCGTCGGCCTCCAGCTCGCGCAACTGCTGGGCGAGCACCTTCTCGCTGACGCCCGGCAGGTTTCTGCGTAACTCGCCGAAGCGGTGGATGCGCACGTCGAGCGCCCAGAGGATCAGTGCTTTCCACTTGCCCCCGACGACGTCCATCGCGGCGTCGAGGGCACAGATATAGGGCGGGTTGCGCACTCAACTCATGCTATCGGCTGCGCGCGGGTGGCCCTGCAAAGCGTCGCGGGCGCCCTGAAGCCGTCGCGGGTGACCCGGCAAGGCATCGCGGGTGGCCCTGAAGGGCGTCGCGGGCGGCCCTACAAGGCGTTCAGGGTGCCGTCGACCACGTCGAGCAGGGCCTGGCGGTCGTCGTACACCCGGGTCAGCAGGCGCAGCCCGTAGTAGGCGCTGAGCACCTGACGGGCGACCGCGGCCGGGTCGCGCTCCGGGCCGAACTCTCCGGCGCGCTGCCCGCGGGCCACGGTCTCGCGCAGCGCGTGCTCGATGGTGGTGACGTGGCGCCGGACCTCCTGCTTGATGTCGGGGTCCTGGTCGGCCTTCTCGACCATGGCGTTGAGCACGAAGCACCCGGCGGTCTCGGGGTCTGACAGGTCGACGTCGATCGCCTGCACCATCCACGCGCGCAGCCGGTCCTTGGCGGGGCCCGGCTCGGCCAGCAGGACGGTCTGCTCGCCCGTGTTGGTCTCGTAGTAGCGGCGCAGGGCGCGCAGGTACAACTGCCGCTTGTCGCCGAAGGTGTTGTACAGGCTGGAGGGCCCCAGGCCGGTGCGGTCGGTCAGGTCGCGGGTGGACGTCGCTTCGTAGCCCTGCCGCCAGAACGCGTTCATCGCCGCGGTCACGGCGCGCGTCTCGTCGAACTTCCTGGGCCTCGCCATGGCTGCACTGTAGACGTTTTGAAGCGATCGCACAAAAACGTGGGGGCGTTTTGGAGCGACTACTTCAAAACATGTTAGCCTCGCTCCGGCGGCTCGGAAAGCCGCTGCTCACCCACATCATCTGGAGGCGCGTCCATGCCCCTCGCCGTCTACATCCTCGGCCTGGGAATCTTCACCCAGGGCACCTCGGAGTTCATGCTCTCCGGCCTGCTGCCCGGCCTGGCCCACGACCTGGGCGTGTCCATCCCGGACGCCGGGCTGCTCATCTCCGCCTTCGCCATCGGCATGGTCGTCGGCGCTCCCCTGCTCGCCGTGGCCACCCTGAGCTGGCCCAGGCGCACCGCCCTGGCCGGGCTGCAGGCCGTGTTCATCGCCGCCCACGTCGTCGGCGCCCTGGCCCCCGGCTACGGGCTGCTCTTCGCCACCCGCGTGGTGAGCGCCTTCGCCTACGCCGGGTTCTGGGCCGTCGCCGTCGCGGTCGCCGTCTCCCTCGTTCCCGCGGACGCCAAGGGCAAGGCCGTCGCCGTGGTCGCCGGCGGTCTCACCCTCGCCACCATCGTCGGCGTGCCCGCGGGCACCGTGCTGAGCCAGTTCGCCGGGTGGCGGGCCGCGTTCTGGGCCGTCGCCGTCCTCACCCTGATCAGCCTCGTCTGCTCGCTGTTCGCCATCCCCGCCGGACACGGCGCCGCCGAGGAGCCCAGGACCGTCCGCGCCGAGCTGCGCGCCATGGCCCGCCCCCAACTGTGGCTGTCCTACGCGATCACCGGGTTCGCCTTCGGTTCCGTGATCGTCACCTTCAGCTACCTGGCCTCCCTCCTCACGGACGTGACCGGCCTGGCCGACGGCTGGGTGCCCGTCCTGCTCGCGCTGTTCGGCGCCGGCGGCCTCGCGGGCATGGCGATCGGGGGCAGGGTCGCGCAGGAGTACCCCATCCGCACCCTCGTCCTCGGCACCGGCGTCCTCGTCGTGGCCTCCGCGCTGCTCGCCGTCCTCGCCGAGAACACCGTCGCCACCGTCGTCCTGGTGTTCGTGCTCGGCGTGGCCGGCTACGTCACCAATCCGATCCTGCAGTCGCGCGTCTTCGTCGTCGCGCCCGGCGCCCCGACCCTCGTCGGCGCTGGAAACACCTCCGCCTTCAACGTCGGCAACACCCTCGCGCCCGCCCTCGGCGGCCTGACCATCGGCGCGGGCCTCGGCTACGCCTCCGTGGCCTGGGTCGGCGCCGCCCTGGGCGCCGTCGGCCTGCTCGGCGCGCTGTGGGCGGGTCACCTGCAGTACCGCGCCTCCCGTGGCGGCGACTCCCTGAGCGCCGCTCCCCAGCGGAGCCACACCACCGCCCATTCCTGAGGCGCCCACTCCTGAGGCGGCCTCCGGAAGAGACGGCCGCGCGCCCGGCGCCGCTCAGGGCAGGTCGGGCACCGGCCGCTGTCCCGGGGCCGGCGGCGAGCCGGGGAAGGCGTGGCGGCGCGCCGCCACCGCGACCGCGAGAGCCACCGCCACCAGCGGGAACGCCGTCCACGGCAGCGCCCCTGCCCCCGCGCCCTCCAGCACCACCCCACCGGCAAGCGACCCCGCCGCGATGCCCGCGTTGTACACGGTCGTCTGCAAGGACGTCGCCACGTCCGCGTTCCCCGCCCCCGCCACGTTCACCAGCGCGCTCTGCAACAACGTCGGCACTCCCCCGAACGCCACCCCCCACGCCGCCGCCGCGACCGGCACCGCGAACCCGCCGAGCACGCCCAGCACCGCCATCGCGCCCGCCACGACGCCCAGCGCCAGCAGCAGCGTCCCCCGGGGGAAGCGGTCGATCACCGCCCCGACCACCCAGATCCCCGCCACCGTGCCCACGCCGAACACCAGCAGCACCACGCTCGCCCGCCCGCCCCCGGACGCCGCCACGAACGGCGCCAGATACGTGTAGACCGCCTGGTGCCCCACCAGCACCAGCAACGTCACCCCGAGGACCGTACGCGCCCCGGGCACGAGCAGCACCCGCCGCAACGGCATCCGCGCCCCCGCCCGCTCGCCGGGGAAGTTCGGCACCCGCCAGAGCACCCACCCGATCAGTACGACGGCCACCACGGCCAGCAGCCAGAACGCCGCACGCCACCCGGACACCGACGCCAGCGCCGCCCCCGCCGGGATGCCCGCGCACAGCGCCACGGTGATCCCCGCCGACACGATGGCGATCGCCCGCCCGCGCCGCTCGACGGGCACCATCCGGGCCGCGTACCCGACGAGCATGGCCCACAGCACCCCGCCCATGACCCCGGCCAGCACCCGCGCCCCGAAGGTCACCGCGTAGGACGACGAGACGGCGGTCACCCCGTTGAGCACGGCGAACCCGGCCAGCGCCCCGATCAGCACCGGCCGCCGGTCGAACCCGCGCAGCAGCGCCGTCACGGGGACCGCCGACAGGAACGACGCCACCGCGTACGCCGTCACCAGGAACCCGGCCCGCCCCTCCGGCACGCCCAGCGCGCCCGCGATCTGCGGCAGCAGCCCGGCGGGCAGCAGTTCGGTCATCACCGCCGTGAAGGCCGCCGCGAACAACGCCAGCAACCCCGCCCAGGGCATCCGGCGCGTACCGGTGGCACTGGCGATCACCACATCAGACATGCGACCATGCTCAAACTTTCACATCAGTGTGAAGGCAAGCCCGGCCGGACGCCCGCGCGAGGCCGGCCGGGAACGGCGGCGGCAGAACGGCGGCGGCATGAGGATCGGACAGCTCTCCGAACGCACCGGCGTGCCCACCCGCATGCTGCGCTACTACGAGGAGCAGGACCTCCTCCACCCCGAGCGCGCCGACAACGGCTACCGCCAGTATCCCGAGTCGGCGGTCTACCGGGTACAGCAGATCCGAGGGCTGCTCGACTCCGGTCTCACCACGGAGATCATCCGCCGGATCCTGCCGTTCCTGGACCGGACGGACGCGATCCACCTCGATCCCCAGTGCCTCACCCCCGAGCTGGCCGGCCTCCTGGAGGCGGAGGCGGCCCGCATCCAGCAGCGCGTCGAGTGCCTGTCGCGCAACCGGGACGCCATCCACGCCTACCTCGCCGCCGTACGCGCGCTGCGGGGCTGACCGTGCGCCCCCTCGCAGAGCTGATCTCCGACGCCCAGAGCGGACGCTTCCCCGAGTCGGACGGGGGCCTGACGGTCGTCCCCCAGCCCTCGCCCCGCGACGTGGGCGTGCTCTCCTTCACCGCCCACGCGGTGGTCTTCGCCGACGTGGAGCCCGGCTGGATCCGCGGCCTGATCCCGCCCGGCGACCTGTCCGCGCCGTTGTCGCCGCCGTTCCTCCAGGCGCTGGCCCGCCGGACCGGCCGCGGCATCGGCGACCTCGACCTGCTCGGCCTGGCGGGGCCGCTGCCCGGCCCGCCGCCTGTCGCGCTGGACGAGATCACCGATGGCGAGCACCCCCGGGTGGAGCGGGCCCACCGCCACCGCGACGGCGTACGCGTGTGGACGACCGCGGACGGCGGCCTGCTGGCGCTGGGGCGCGGCGTGGCGGGCCGGTGGGAGGCGGCGGTCGAGGTCGAGCCGGAGCACCGCGGGCGAGGTCTGGGCCGGCTGCTGGCCGGGGCCGCCAGGCACCTGGTCCCCGAGCCGGTGTGGGCGCAGATCGCGCCGGGCAACGCGGCCAGCGTACGCGCGTTCCTCGCGGCCGGGTACGTCCCCGTGGGCGCGGAGGTGCTCCTTCCCGGAAATCCCTGAGACCGGCGCCTGCCGGGGCGTCCCGTTCGCCGGTGGGGCAAGGCAGTCATTGCGGCCGGTCCGGGCGTAGGGCCTCGACCGGTGACACCTCCGAGTTTGCTGCTCAACGGCCCCCTGTTGGGCGAAAGCGGACGTGGCGCTGCATCTTTACCACAAGATCGCTACGTATAGTGATGGCCGATGTCACTTCGTGATTACAGGGGGAGATCATGAGAAGGACCCTCATCGCCGCCGGCGGTGCGCTGCTCACCGCGGCCGCGCTGTCCGGGACAACCGGCACTGCGGCCGCCGACATCTGGACCGACTGGAACCACACCTACCCGCGTCACTGCGGCCTCGGTGTGAACGAGGACGTCACCTATCACCACGTCACCGATCACGGCGTCTTCGCCGGCACCCGCGACGCCGACGGCTGCAAGCACGGCGACGCCTGGCGCTGGGGCCACCACCACGATGGGCACCACCATCACGACGGGCACCATCAAGATGGGCACCACCACGACGGGCACCACGACGGGCACCACCACGGGCACCACCACCACGGCTGGGGGGACGAGTGGCGGAAGTGGGAGCGGGGCAACTGGCCCACCAGCGGCAACGGCAACTGGATCGGCCACGGCTACCGCCCGGGCGCGGGCGGCCTCTTGGGCTAGCCCCTTGCCGCAGTCCTGTCCCGGTGCCCCAGTGGGGTGCCGGGACCGGCGCGTTTCCGGCCCGCCCCGGCACGCGCCCGCGGATCCGGGCCGATCGCCGATCGAGCCCTCAGCCGCTGATAGCCTTGTTCCGCAAAGAATTGTCCGGCACGGGGAGTTCCGCGTTGGTCGTCTTCGCTGGCCAGGGTGATGCGCGACGGTCGATGGCGCTGCTGTGGCGCAACGGCGAGCCGGGCGAGGTGCGGCCGGGCCCCAAACCTGGGCTGAGCGTCGACGCGATCGTCGACGCCGCCATCGCGGTGGCCGACGGCGAGGGCATGGCGGCGCTGTCCATGCGCAGGGTCGGCGAGCGGCTGGGCCGCACGGGCATGTCGCTCTACACCTACGTGCCGAGCAAGGGCGAGCTGGTCGATCTCATGTACGACCGGGCCCTGGCCGAGCTGCCCCGCGACCACGACGTGAGCAAGGGCTGGCGGCCGGCCGTGGCGTCGTGGGCCGAGCAGACGCTGGCCTTCTACCTGCGGCACCCGTGGGTGCTGCAGGTGTCGCAGGCGCGGCCGGTGCTGGGGCCCAACGAGTTCGCCGTGCTGGAGAGCCTGGTGGCGATCCTGCGCGGCACCGGGGCGGGGCCGCGCGGGGTGCGCGGGATGGTGGCGCTGCTGTTCGACTTCGTCCGGGGCGCGGCCACGACGGTCGCGGAGTCGCGGCTGGCCCCGTCGGCGACCGGGGTGTCGGACGAGGAGTGGTGGCAGGCGCGCTCGCACCTGCTGGAGGAGGTGGCGCCCGGGTTCGCCGCCCGCTACCCCATGGTGTCGTGGGTGGAGTCGGCCGACGACGAGCCCGGTGAGGCCGGGTCATACACGGAGCACCGGGTCAGCGAGACGTTCTCGACGGGCCTGGCCCTGCTGCTCGACGGCATCGAGGCGGCGGTCACGGCCGGATAGAGCGCTACTCCAGGCGGGCGGTCAGCTCCGCCGGGTCGGCCACGAACCAGATGTGCCGGCCGCGGTTGCATTCGAGCATCCAGGCGCGCAGCGCGGAGCTGCCCTCGGCGTGGTGGGCGACGTCGCCGACGATGGCCAGCCCGATCCCGTAGTTGACGAACTTCTGCGCGATCTCGCCCGCCACGCCGGTGCTCAGCGTGAAGAACCCGCCGGGCAGCCGGTCGGCGGGCACGGCCACCCACGCGGCCTTCTGCGACCATGCCTCGCCGATGAGGTCGAGCACGTCGCGGGTCTCCCGCAGGGGCTCGCCGTGCTGGTCGTACCAGTGGATGTCGGGCATTCGCGATCTCCAGACGTCGATGACCGGGGAACAGGTCACGGCCGCACCAGGGCGTCGATGATCCGCAGGACCTGGGCGGTCTCCTCCAGCCCGCCGAGCACGATGATCTTGAGGTGCTCGCGCTCCGCGTCGTACGCGAACTCCACCCGCAGCCCGCTCGACCGGCCGGACAGCGAGCCCAGGACCATCGTGCTGACCCGGTCCATCTCGCTCCGGGAGACGCCGTCGACCTGCGCGATCGCGGACACCTCGGCGCGGCGGGGACGATCGGGCCCGGCGACCGGCAGCCCGGTGAAGGCCGCCAGGTCCTCCTTGGCGATCAGGTAGCGCTTGCCGACGCGCACGGCGGGCAGCCGCCCGTCGCGTACGTAGTTGCGCACGGTCTTGACGTGCAGGCCCAGGAGTCCGGCCACCTGTTCCACGGTGTATTGCTCCATATCGCTCCCTATTATGCACCGCGATAGGGAGCAATCAGGCATGTGCCCCCACGGTGACCGTTCCGATCGTCAGGCGCGGCGTGGCCTCCATCACCGCGCCCACCCGCTCCACCTGCTCCTCCAGCTCCCGCGACTGGGCCGCGGTGAGGTCGCGCAGCGGCTCGACCGTGACGTCCATCCGCTTCCCGGAACGCCGCTGGTGCCAGACGCCGGCCACCTCGCCGTCCACGAGCAGCACGGGGAAGTTCCCCGCCTGCCCGCCGGCCAGCGCCCGCCCCGCCGCGGCACCCGGGTAGAGCAGCTCGCGGGGCCGCCCGGCCACCACGTACGCGTCGAAGTACGGCAGCAGCCGCACCCCTCGCGGCGGCTCCCCGGGCACCTCCGTGTCACCCGCGAGCACCCACGCCGGCTGCCCCTCCAGCCGCACCTCCTCCAGCTCCACCCGCTTGAACGCCTGGGCCGCCCAGGTCACCGGCCCGCCCGCCCACTGGGCGAAGTGCGCGGGCGTGGCGGGCCCGTACGCGCGCAGGTAGTTCCTGACCAGATCGCCCGCCCCGTCACCCGCGTACGGCGCGGACGCGGCGGCGGGCGAGGCCGTGTAGGTGACCTTGCGCCCGCGACCGGCCCCGAAGACGAACGCTCCCCGGTGCGCCGCCAGGTGCATCACCTGCCGCCAGCGCGGCCACATGCCCTGGAAGGCGGGCATGACCAGGTCGCCCGCCCACGGCCCGGTGGCGGCGACGACCGCGTCGCTCAGCTCGTCGATCGTCAGCTCTGCCCCGGCCAGCACGTCCCGGATGGCGGCCACCACCTGTTCGCTCTGCTCGGCGGTCATCCTGATCTCCGGGGAGGCGACCCGGTGCGTGGCGGGCACCGTCGACAGCGCGGCCACCCACATCGGCACGTCGCTGGACGGCAGCAGGTGCACGGTGCCGCGCGGCCCGTACGTCTTGACCAGGCTGCCCTCCTCCCAGAGGGCCCGCCGCACGCCGGTCCTGGTGACGCCGTCGAGCCGCAGTCCGACGGACGCCTCGCCGGCCGACATCACCTGGGCGTGCGCCCCGCACATGGCGGCGACCGTCTCGGCGGGGCCCGCGGCTTCCGCCGGTCCCGCCGGTCGTGCGCCCAGCCCGGCGCGTTCCAGCCGCCTCGCGCTGACCTGCGGCCATGACAGTTCGATCACCAAGTCCTCCTCGTGGTTCCGCACCCACGGTAGGGGGAAACGCGGAAGAGGACGTGCCGCGTTGACGCCCGGACCACAGGAAGATCGCAACTCCCGCCTTATCCGTGAAAGCGGATATAAAGCCATTCTTTATTCAATCCCACTAGTGTCACCCGTCATGACCCGTCTCAGCCCCGTTCTCGGGCCGCTCACCCCCCGCCAGCGCTGGCGACGGGCCCGGCTCCAGGCGTACTCCTGGATGCTGACCGGCGCGTACCGGCTGGGCGCCCTGCATCCCGCCATCTGGCGGCTGGTCGCCCGCGGCTACCACCCCGCGCTCGACCGGGTGGCCGCCCGGCACGCCCGGGTGGCCTGCCAGTTCGCGGCCGTGGACGTGCCCGCCTACCGGCACTTCCTGCGTACGCGCGGCGCCGAGCACGCCCGCCGCCTGACCGACTTCCCCGAGACGGCCAAGCAGAGCTACGCCGCCGTGTACGACGAGGCCAGCCGCTGCCAGGAGGGCAGACTGCACCGGCCCGGCGTGATCGTGGACGAGTCGTCGGGGTCGAGCGGCAAGCCGTACAACTGGGTACGCGGGCCGCGCGAGCTGAAGGGCATCTACCGCAACGCCGCCGGGTACATCGAGCTGGTCTTCCCTGGCAGGCGGCTGTTCGTGATCAACGCGTATTCGATGGGCGCGTGGGCCACCGGCACCACCACCGGCACCGCCATGGCCCGCGTCGCGATGGTCAAGAACACCGGCCCCGACCTGGAGAAGATCGCCGACACGCTGGAGCACTTCGGGCCGGGCTACGACTACGTGGTGGCGGCGTACCCGCCGTTCCTCAAGCACCTGCGCGACCGCCTCGACGAGGCGGGCTTCCCGTGGGCGGACTACCGCATCCGCGGCATGGTCGGCGGCGAGGGCATGACGGAGGCGCTGCGCGACTACCTGGAGGAGCGCTTCGAGGAGGTCCGCTCCGGCTACGGCGCCAGCGACCTGACGATCGGGATGGGGGCGGAGAGCGGGTTCAGCGTACGGCTGCGCAAGCGCCTCGCCACCGACCGGGAGTTGCGCGACCGCCTGCTCGGGCCGGGCGAGCAGCGACTACCGATGATCTTCCACTACAACCCGCTGGAGACGTTCCTGGAGGTGAACGCCGGCGGCGAGCTGCTGTGCACCATCAACTCCAAGAACTGCCTGCAGCCCAAGCTGCGCTACAACATCGGCGACGAGGCCCGCCTACACACCCTCGCCGAGGTCAGGCGGGCGCTCGGCGACGACGGCTACGAGCGCATGTGGACCGACGAGCGGATGAGCCTGCCGCTGCTGTTCCTGTACGGCAGGAAGGACTCGACGATCTCCTACATGGGGGCCAACCTCTACCCGCAGGACGTCGAGTACGGCCTCTACCAGGCCAACCCGTACGCCGCCGCGATCAACCGCTTCTGCCTGTCGCTGGAGGAGCTGCCGGGCCTGGAGTACCGGCCGGTGATCAACCTCGAGGTGCGCGGCGACGTCGACGCGCGGGAGCTGGCGGCGATCTGCCGCAAGGGTGTCGTGGCCCATCTGAGCGCCGTCTCGCGCGACTTCGCCGAGTCGCTCAAGGAGGACCCGACGGCCGCCGACCTGCGGATCAAGGTGTTCGGGCCGGGCGAGGGGCCGTTCGCGAGCATGACGAAGACGAAGAACGTCTACCTGGTGAAGGACGCATAGGCACTCATGAGGACCACCGACTTCAGCAAGGCGCCCCCGCAGGGGCAGGCGACGGCGATGTTCGTCGGGGCGACCCGCTACCGCGGGCCATTGTCGATTCTCACGCTCACGCTGACGTGGTTCCGCATGGTGCGCGACATGAAGCGCATGCGCGGATACCGCTGGCACAAGGTCTACTGGGAGTTCCCGTACACGCTGGGCACGCTGGCCTTCTTCGAGGACCGCGACGCGCTGCTGCGCTTCGCCCGCAGCCGCCACCACCGCCGGCTCATGCGGTGGGTCACCGACGGCACCAGGAACGCGACCGGCGGCTACATCCGGCTCTACCACGCCGAGCCCGAGGGCTACAGCAACGGCGTGTGGCGGGCCGAGGGCGGGCCGATGGCGCACATCGAGACGTTCACGCCGCTGTCCACGGAGGAGGGCGAGGGGCCGCGGGTGAGGCGCACGTGAGCCCGTCGGGCCTGCGGCGGGTGGAGACCGCCCGCGACCTGCGGGAGTTCCTCGCCCTGACCGACCGCCTCTATCCGCGTGAGACTGGAGCGGGCGGGGAACGGTTCGTGCCGCCGCTGCACGCCGCCGTACGCGCCTGGCACCGGCGGGGCGTGCCGATGTTCCTGCTGCGGCGCGGCGGCCGGGTGGTCGGCAGGACCACGCTGCACACCGACGCCGCGCTCGACGCCAGGCTCGGCCGCGAGACCCAGTTGTTCGGGCTGACGGAGTTCGCCGAGGAGGCGGCGGAGGAGCTGTTCGACGCGATCTGCGCGGCGGGGGCGCGCGACGGCAGGAAGGCGGCCTTCGGGCCCGTGTCGCTGCTCCCCAACCAGGCGGGCGGGGTCATCACCTCCGGGTTCGGCGAGCGGGGGTTCATCGACAGCGCGTGGAACCATCCGTACTGTCCGGCCGCGTACGAGGCGTACGGCTTCGGCCGCCGCTTCGAGTCCGACACCTGGATCTGCCCGGTGCCGGACGAACCGGTCTTCACCTTCGACGACGGGCGCATCGCGGCCGAGGAGCTGGAGGTGCACCGGGGCGACCGGCGGCGGGTGAAGGAGCAACTGCCGATCCTGCGGGGCATGCTCAACGCCAGTTTCGCGCGGCTCGGCTACTACACCGAGATCTCGGCCGAGCAGCTCGCGGCCCAGACGGACGGGCTGGCGCACCTGCTGGACGAGGCGCTGCTGCTGTACCTGACCAAGGCGGGGCGGCCCATCGCGTTCGTGCTGTGCCTGCCCGACATCTCGGCGTTCGTGGCGAGGGTCCGCGGGAACCTGCACCCGCTGCACCAGCTCCGCCTCCTGGCCACCCGCTCCCGCTACCGCCGCGAGGCCGTGCTCGTCGTCAAGGGCACGGTCCCGGACGAGCAGGGACGCGGCTACATGCGCCTGCTCTCCCGCGAACTGCACGACGGGCTGCGGCGGGGCGGCTACCACACGCTGCGCAGCACGTACGTGGAGCGGACCAACCCCGGCTCGGCCGCCCAGTACCTCGCCATGGGCGGCCGCCCGCTGCACGGCTACACGTTCTACGACAGGGAACTGCCGTGAGAGAGCTGCGGGCGCTCGAGCCCGACTTCTGGCGCGCGCCGAGCGCGCACAACACCCAGCCGTGGACGCTCACCTACGCCGGGGACGAGGCGGCCGTCGGCTGGGACCCGGCCAGGGCCCTGCCCATCAGCGACCCCACGGGCCGCGACCTGCGGCTCAGCCTGGGGGCGTTCGTGGAGTGCTGCCTCATCGTGTGCGCGGACGCGGGCCTCGGCGTCGCCTTCCGCCCCGACCCCGGCCCGCAGCGGGTGGGCTTCCTGTACGCGGCCGGGCGGCCGTACGAGACGCCCTTCACGACGGCGGACGTGCGGGCGAGGGGCGTCAACCGCGGCGAATACCACGCGGGACGGCTGCCGGAGGAGCTGGCCGCCACGCTGGAGGGGACCCGGCGGCTGCCCTGCCGCGACCTGGCCGACCTGCTGCACGCCGCGGACCTGCACCAGTTCGGGGACAGGGAGGTGACGCGGGAGCTGCGCGACTGGCTGCGGCTGACCCGGCGGCACCGCCGCTACCTCCTCGACGGGCTCAGCGACCGGGCCCTGGCCCTGACCAGGGCGCAGACGCTGGGCCTGCGGGCCTCGCTCGCGCTCTACCCGGCGCTGCGGCGGCTGGGGCTGCCCCGCGCGCTGGCCGGGGCCTCGCGCGGGCTGCTGGACTACGACGGGGACGTGCTGGTGCTGGTCGGCCCGGCGGACGGTGAGGTGGAGACGGGACGCCTGCTGATGCGTCACTGGCTGCGGCTGTCGGCGCTTGGCTACACCACGCATCCGCTCAGCCAGATCATCGACTGCGCGCCGACCCGGCGGGAGCTGGCGGCACGGCTGGGCGTGGCGGACCCCCGTACGCTCCTGCACGTGGCCAGGGTGGGCCGCCCGAAGACGGCCGCCGCCCCGTCGGCCCGCCTCAGGACCTGACCGCTTCGGCGCTCCGGCCTGTGACGCGGCCCCGGATCGCTGGAGTGCCTGGCATGTGGGTTGTGAGCTGGGTTTTTCCGGGTGGCCGCACTCCCACGGGCCCTAGGATGAGGTCCGTGAACGACGTGCTGCAGGGTGAGCGGGCCCACGACGTCGAGCGCCTGCTGCGCGAGCTGGCGCCACAGGTCCTCGGCACGCTCGTACGCCGTTACGAGCAGTTCGACACGTGCGAGGACGCCGTCCAGGAGGCGCTGCTGGACGCCTCCGTGCAGTGGCCGGAGCAGGGCCTGCCGGACAACCCGCGGGCCTGGCTGATCACCGTCGCCTCCCGCCGGGTCATCGACCACATGCGCAGCGAGCACGCCCGCCGCCGCCGGGAGGAGAGCGTGGCGGCCGGCGCGCCCGCCGACGAGTCCGTGGTCCCGGCACCCGGCGAGGAACGGCCGGTGGACCAGGACGACACGCTGACGCTGCTGTTCCTGTGCTGCCATCCGTCGTTGTCGCAGGCGTCCCAGCTCGCGCTCACGCTGCGGGCCGTGGGCGGGCTGACGACGGCGCAGATCGCCAGCGCGTTCCTGGTGCCGGAGGCGACGATGGCGCAGCGCATCAGCCGGGCCAAGCAGCGCATCAGGTCCAGCGGGCTGGAGTTCCGGATGCCGCCGGAGGGCGAGCGGGCCGACCGGTTGCGGGTGGTGCTGCACGTCCTGTACCTGATCTTCAACGAGGGCTACACCGCGACCTCCGGGCCCGAGCTGCTCAGGGCAGACCTGACGGCCGAGGCGATCCGGCTGGCCAGGGCCGTGCACCGGCTGCTGCCCGGCGACGGCGAGGTGACGGGGCTGCTGGCGCTCATGCTGCTCACCGAGGCGCGCAAGGCCGCCCGTACCGGCCCGGGCGGCGGGCTGATCCCGCTGGCCGAGCAGGACCGGGGCCTGTGGGACCACCGCCTCGTCCAGGAGGGCGTGGAGCTGGTCACCAAGGCCCTGTCCACCACGGCCGTCGGCCCCTACCAGCTCCAGGCGGCCATCGCGGCCGTGCACGACGAGGCGCCCAGCGCCGGGGAGACCGACTGGCCGCAGGTCCTGGCCCTGTACGACCTGCTGATGGGCGTCGAGGACAACCCGATGGTCAGGCTCAACCACGCGGTGGCCGTGGCGATGGTACGCGGGCCGCGGGCCGGGCTCGGCCTGCTCGACGACCTGGCGGCCGACGAGCGCATGGCGCGGCACCACCGGCTGGCGGCCGTACGTGCGCACCTGCTGGAGATGGACGGCGACGCGGCGGCCGCGGTCGAGGCGTACCGGGAGGCGGCGCGGTTGACCACGAGCCTGCCGGAGCAGCGGTACCTGGAGCACCGAGCAACCAGACTGTTTTGACAAAGATTTTTTCGGTGGGATCGTTCGCCCATGGACGAAGTGGCGGTGATCGAGGACCCGGCCGCGGCCGAGGCGTCCCTCGACCCCATGCGGTCGAAGCTGCTGGCCGAGCTGGTGGAGCCGGGCTCGGCGACGTCGCTGGCGGCCAAGGTCGGCCTGGCCCGGCAGAAGGTCAACTACCACCTGCGCACGCTGGAGAGGCACGGCCTGGTGGAACTGGTCGAGGAGCGCAGGAAGGGCAACGTGACCGAGCGCGTCATGCGGGCCACCGCCGCCTCCTTCGTGATCTCCCCGACCGCGCTGGCCGCCGTGCAGCCCGATCCCGCCAGGTCCCCCGACCGGCTGTCGGCGCGGTGGCTGCTTGCGCTGGCGGCGCAGCTCGTACGCGATGTCGGGGCCCTGGTCACGGGGGCGGCGAAGGCGCGCAAGCGGGTGGCCACGTTCGCGATCGACGGCGAGGTACGCTTCGCCTCGGCGGCGGACCGGGCGGCGTTCGCGGAGGAGCTGACGCGATGCGTGACCGCGTTGATCAGCAAATATCATGACGAAGCCGCCGCGGGCGGGCGTGACCACCGGCTGGTCGTGGCAGTGCACCCCGCCGTGAAAGGGCCCGCGAGAGGACCCGGGAAAGGGCCCGCGAGCGAGCCCGTGAAGGAGCGCTGACGTGGGGCGTACCTGGCTGGAGGAGCTGTACTCGTGATCGACGCGGGCCCGCTGACCCTGCGCCCGTTCACCTCCGGCGACATCCCGTGGGTGTACGAGGTGTCCCAGGACCCGGCGCTGCGCCACTTCGTCGACGTGCCCACGCCCTACCTGCGCGAGCACGCCGCGTACTTCGTCGAGGAGCTGGCCGTCGGCGGCCGTCCGGACGGGCGGCGGCAGGAGTTCCTCGCCGAGGACTCCACCGCCCATGAGCGCCTCGGCCGCGTCGGCCTGGGCCTGCGGGAGGACGGCACGGCCGAGATCGGCTTCTCGGTCGACCCGCGGGCCCGCGGTCGCGGCGTGGCGACCCGCGCCGTACGCGCCGCATGCCGGTGGCCCGGGGACGCGACCTGCGGGGATGGGCCGTCCGGTGGTGGGCAGGGCTGAGGGGGTGAAGGTTGTCGTGCTGTCCGACACGCACGCGCCCCGGCGCTGGCGTTCGTGCCCGCCCCGGGTGGCCGAGCACCTGCGCGGCGCGGACGCCATCCTGCACGCGGGCGACGTGTGCGTGCCCTCCGTGCTGGCCGAGCTGGCCGCGTACGCGCCCGTCCACGTGGTGAAGGGCAACAACGACGGCCCCGACGTGGCGGCGCCGGAGACCCTGGAGCTGACCCTCGACGGGCTGCGGATCGGCATGATCCACGACAGCGGCCCGGCCAAGGGGCGCCTGGCCCGCCTGCGGCGCCGCTTCCCTGACGCCGACCTGGTCGTCTTCGGTCACTCCCACATCCCGCTGGACGAGTCGGGCGAGGGCCTGCGGATCTTCAACCCCGGCTCCCCCACCGACCGCCGCCGCCAGCCGCACGGCACGCTGGGCCTGCTCACCATCGAACGGGGCACCCTGACCCGCGCGGAGATCGTGCCCGTCACCTGACCCCGCCCAGGACCACGTGACGGTCGCCGCACTGACCTCGACCGGCTGCGGCGGGTCGAGCGCGCCTGCGGCCAGGACGGCCTCTTCCGCCTCGGGCACGCGGTGTGACCCCCTGCGCCTAGCGGCGGCGGCCCCGTGCCAGCAGCCACAGCAGCAGGGGCGCCCCCAGGGCGCCGGTGACCACGCCGACCGGCAGCTCCACGTCCGGGATCAGCAGCCGCGCGATCAGGTCCGCGCTCAGCACGATGAACGCCCCCACCAGGCCGGAGGCCAGCGGCGGCGGCCCGGCCGTACGCGCCAGGCGCTGCGCGATCTGGGGAGCGGCCAGCGCCACGAAGGCCACCGGGCCAGCAGCCGCCGTGCCGAACGCCACCAGCCCCACGCCCGCCATCAGCAGCGCCAGCCGGGCGGCCCGCACCGGGGCCCCGAGCACGGTCGCCACCTCGTCGCCGAGCTGGAGCGCGCGGGTCCAGCGGCCGAGCAGGAGGGCGATTGGGACCAGCAGCACCAGAGCGACGGCCAACGGTGTCACGTGATCCCAGGTGCGGCCGTTGAGGTTGCCGAACAGCCAGCCGAGGGCCTGCTGAGCCTGGAAGTCGTCGCTGGTGACCATGAGGAACTCGGTGGCGCTCGTGCACATCCACGACAGCCCGATGCCCACCAGCACGAAACGGCCGCCGCTCGCGCCGCGCCGCCACGCCAGCAGGTACGTCACCAGCGCCGCCGCCACGGCCCCGGCGAAGCCCAGGAACTGGAGCCCGGAGCCGACCCCCAGCACGATCCCGGCCACCACCGCGACTCCGGCCCCCTGGGTGACGCCGATCATGTCGGGGCTGGCCAGCGGGTTGCGGGTCATCGCCTGGAACAGCGCGCCCGACAGGCCGAACGCGGCGCCGGCCAGCAGGCCCGTCAACGCCCTGGGCAGGCGCAGCTCCCGTACGACGAAGGCCGTTCCCTGGTCGCCGGCGCCCACCAGCGACTGGACGACCTCCCCCAGCCCCAGCCGTACCTCACCGAGCCCGATGCCCAGGCAGAAGGCGAGGAACGCGACCGCGGCGGCGGCCAGGGAGACCAGGACGAGACGGGGGCGCAGCACGCCGGAGACCGGCGGGGCCGACAGCCGGAAGGTGACGGTCTGGTTCATGCGACTCACAACTCCGCCAGCCGCCGACGGCGGGCCAGCACGACGAAGAACGGGCCGCCGACGAACGCCACCAGCAGCCCTGCCTGCACCTCGATCGGCGGCGCCACCATCCGCCCCACCACGTCGGCCACCAGCAGCAGGCACGGCCCGAGCAGTGCCGCGAGCGGCAGCAGCAGCCGGTGGTCGGCCTCCGAGCCGCCGCGCCCGGCCAGGGCCCGCGCCGCGTACGGGACCACGAGGCCGACGAAGACCACGGGCCCGATGGCGGCCACGGCGGAGCCGGTCAGCAGCATCACGGCCGCCGCCCCTTGGAGGCGTACCAGGCCGACGCGGCGGCCCAGCCCTCTGGCCACGTCGTCGCCGAGCGCCAGGCTGTTGAGCGCGGGACCGGAGGCGAGCGCGAGAGCGGTCCCCGCCGCCACGAACGGCAGGAGCTGCGGCAGCACCTGGCCGCCCGCGCCCGACAGCGACCCCGCCGACCAGAACCGGAACCTGCTCAGCGACTCCGGGTCCACCAGCACGAACGCGCTGGTCACCGAGCTGAGCATGAACGTCACCGCGACTCCGGCCAACGCCAGCTTGACCGGCGTCATCCCGTCACGCCCGAGCCCGGCCAGCCCGTACACGACCAGGCTGGCCACCAGCGCGCCCGCGAACGCGAACCACACGAACCCGCCCGGGGCCGCCACCCCCGCCACGCCGATGGCCAGCACGACCGCGAACGCGGCCCCGGCGCTGACGCCCAGCACTCCAGGGTCGGCCAGCGGGTTGCGGGTGAGCGCCTGCATGAGGGCGCCGGACAGGCCGAGCGCCGCCCCGGCCAGCACGCCGATCAGCGTGCGCGGGACCCGTACCGACCAGATGACGTCGAGGGTGTCGCGGTCGGTCACGGTCCCGGCCAGCGCGCCCGCCACCTGGTCGAGCGGGATGGCGCGGGCGCCGAGGCAGAGCGACAGCAGGCACACCGCGAGCAGCGCGGCGGACGCGGCGGCGAGGGCCCTCACGAGGTCTTGGTCGCGGTGTCGCCGTCCACCGCCGCGGCCAGGCGCGGGACCAGGGTGTCGAGCACGTACGGGAGGCTGAGCACGGTGAGGAGCACGACCGCGTTGCTCTGCGTGGTGTTCTCCGGCAGGTAGACCTCCCTGCCCTCCTTCACCACGCCGAGTTCCTTGTAGACGGTGTCACCGTGCAGCGTGGCCTGTCCCTTGGCCTCGTCGGGCACGCTCCAGACGACCACTCCGGTGTCGAGCAGGTCGAGCCGTTCCCGGCTGACGTTCGCGCCGAACTTGTCGCCGATGGCGTCGTCGAGGCCGGAGGGGAGCTGGAAGCCGAGCGAGCTGAGCAGGCGGGAGCGCGGGTCCTGGCTGCCGAAGACGAAGTAGCCCTCGTACAGGGTGGCCATGAGGCCGGTCGCGCCCTTGAACTCGGGGTGCTCCTTCTGCACCGTGGCGAAGCGGGCCTCGACCTGCTCGACCAGCTTCTCGGCCTCGGCGGGCTTGCCGACGGCGACGCCGACCTTCTTGGTGAGCTCCTCCCACGGGATGCCGTAGTCGATGTACTCCTTCGGCTGGGCCACGGTCGGCGCGATCTTCGACAGCGTGTCGTACTGCTCCTTCGTGAGGCCGGAGTACATGCCGAGGATCAGGTCGGGCTTGAGCGCGGCGATCTTCTCCAGTTGGGGGCCGCTGCCGGTGTCCTTGAGCACCTGGGGTACGGGGGCGCCGCCGAGGCGGTCCTCGGCCCAGGGGCCGATGGCGCCCGGGTACCCGCCGAACCACTCCGTGGTCGCCACCGGCACGATGCCGAGGGCGAGCAGGGAGTCCTGTTCCAGCAGGCCGACGGTGACGACGCGCTTGGGGGCGGCCGTGACGGTGGTGCTGCCGTACTTGTGGGGGATCGTGGCGGGGAAGGCGCCGAGGGCTCCCGAGGTGGTCGCCTGGGTGGCCGCCGGTGGTGCGGGGGCGGTGGAGCCGCAGCCCACGAGGGTGATCAGGACAAGTGCCACTAAGGCGAGCGTGCGCGGCACGTACGGCTCCTCGGTTGGTAAGGCTTACTTTAGCAAGGTGAGCCTAACCTAATCGATATGGCCTGGTTTGCGCCACTGTGTGACACGGCTGACCTTGCGGCAGCCGTGTCACCTTTGTGGACGTCACCCCGGCTGAGGGCCGGGGCTTGTGGACGTCACCCCGGCCGCTGACCGGGGGGCCGACCCTCTGTTACGGGCGGCTGCGGTGCTGCATGTGCTCCGCGGTGCCCACGTGGTTGCGCTGCTTGCGCATCCCCGCGAAGCCCAGCAGGCCCAGCAGGCCCAGCAGGCCCCAGAGGCCGGCGTTGCCGCCGCCATCGTGCCTGGTCTCGTTCTGCTGCGGCGCGGGTGTCACCTGGCTCTGCGCGACCGGCGCGACCGGCGTGTCCGCCGTCGCGGTGGCGGCCGGGACGAGCGTCAAGAAGAACGCCAGGCCCAGCCCGGTGAGGGTCTTGCGCATTGGGTTCCCCCGATCTGGCGGTCTCGACAACCGCGGAGACCGCCAATCACGCCTTCTGCGAGGAAGGCTCTCGATAGCGGGGCGATCTCCATATCCCCTGCTGACTACGCCCCTACCATCGTCACGGCGGCATCAAACGCCTACTCCCCGCGACGGGAGGCGGTGATGACCCGGCACCCCCTGCCGTACACGGCTTTCCGCCATCTTCGCCAATTCGGCCCGGGCCCACGGTCCGGGCGGCGCGGGGGCATCGCGGACGGCATGGTCGAGAGGTGCCCGCAGTGTCACCTCGACGACCAGGTCACGGGTGGCTGTCACGCGGAGCACGGAGGCGAGCAGGGTGTCCTCGCCCACGAAGCAGGCCCTGGTGGAGGGTTCCGCGCCCTCCAGGTAACGCAACGTGATCGGGCGGACGGCCGCGGCGGCGTCGACCGCCGCCTGGAACACGGCCGGGCGAAACTCGCCCATCCCGCGCCCGCACCACGTGGTGCCCTCGGGGAAGGCCACGACCGAGTCGCCCGCCCTGAGCGCCTGCGCCACGGCGGCCACGGTGGACGGCAGCTCCATGAGCCGCTCCCGGTCGATGAACAGGGCTCCCGCGCCCGACACCAGCGTACGGACGACCGGCCAGGCGGCGATCTCCTGTTTGGCGAGCGGCCTGGCGGGCAGGGTGGCGGCCACGACCAGGGGGTCCAGCCAGGAGACGTGGTTGGCCACGACCAGGCTGCCCACCGCCGGGGCCGCCCCGCCGGGAGCGGCGGCATCCCCGAGGGCGGCGTCCCCGAGGGCGGCGTCCGGCGGTCCGACGACCTCCAGCCGCAGGCCGAGCGCGCGCAGCAGCACCCGCGCCCACATCCTCGTGAACGCCGCCTGCCTGCGGCGGCTGGCGAACGTACGCGACAGCAGGGCCGCGGGCACGCCCGCCAGCACGATCACGACGGCCGCGAGGATCCTGGCGCCGCGCACGACGCGACCCACTGCGGCGGCCGAATCCTGGACGCACTCCTCAGGAGTGCAGGGACCCACCGGGCGCCAGGGGTTGACGGGTACGACGGCCGCGGGAGCCGGCACCGGGCCCGCCCAGGGGAGGTCGGCGGGCGGGAGCACCGCGCTCACAGGGGCTCACCGAGGGGTGGCTCGCCCAGGAAGAACCGCAGGTAGCGGGAGTTGATGTTGGCCATCGACAGCAGCATGAAGAAGTCGGCCGTGCCGAAGTCCCGGTCGTGCGCCGGGGCCCCGCACACCCACGAACCCAGCCGCAGGTAGCCGCGCAGCAGCGCGGGCGGCACGAACCGGTCGGGCCGCGGCGAGCCGTCCGGGCGCCACGGCGTGTGCGGCGTCACCCGGTACTCCTCGGGCCCGAGCGCGACCTGGTCCACCACGGTCGCGGCCAGCGCGCCCCGGTCGTCGAGCGGCACCGAGCAGCAGCCGGCCAGCCACCGGTGCCCGCCGGAGATCATGTACCTGGCGATCCCCGCCCACATTAGGGCGACCACGGCGCCGTCGCGGTGGTCGGGGTGCACGCAGGTGCGACCGGCCTCGACCAGGCCCTTCCTGATCGGCGCCAGCCTGGACAGGTCGAACTCGGAGTCGGAGTAGAGCTGCTCGGTGCGTCCCGGGGGCAGCAGCCGGTAGGTGCCGACGACCTCGTCGCCGTCGCGTACGAGAAGGTGGTCGCAGTAGGCGTCGAACCGGTCCGCGTCGAGACCGGAGACCGGGCTGTCGAGCCGCGCCCCCATCTCCTCGGCGAAGACCGTGTAACGCAGCCGCTGGGCGGCCTGCACATCGGCGGCGCTGGTGGCCATGCCGACCGAGTAGCGACCGGTGTCAACAGAGATTGTCATGGGCGCGCGTCCTTCCCTGAAAGCCCCTCGCGCCAATGTCGACATGCCGAAATGACGTGCGAGCCTCCCATCGGGGGCAGCCAGGCGTCCGCATGGTGACGTTCAGGAAAGTCCTGCGCGCGGAAAATCATTTCCCTCGTGACCAGGCAGATCACTACACTCGCGGCGAACGCCATCACGTGACGAGGGAAGGGGGCCGGCCGTGCGCCACAGCACCGCTGCCGTCGTCTCCCCGTCGCGTCACGAGGTGATCCTGGTGTCTTCGCGGCCCCGGTGCCGGCTGCGCGGCCGGCTCTGGCTGCTGCCCTGACGAAGACGCCCCTCTCCGGGGTCAGGTTCGCCGGGGGAATCGCGCCGTCATGTCAGGCGAACGTCCCCGAAAGGTTCCCGAGCCATGCGCGCTCGCGTCTCCAACCCGCTGACCACCGTACGTAACCTCGGCATCCTCGCCCACGTGGACGCAGGGAAGACCACCGTCACCGAACGCGTCCTCTACGTGACCGGCGCCACCTACAAGCGCGGCGAGGTGCACGACGGCACCACCGTCACCGACTTCGACGCCCAGGAGCGCGAGCGCGGCATCACCATCTTCGCCGCCACCGCGAGCTGCGACTGGGACGGGCACCGGATCAACCTGATCGACACCCCCGGGCACGTCGACTTCTCCGACGAGGTCGAGCGTTCGCTGCGGGTGCTCGACGGCGCGATCGCGGTGTTCGACGGCGTCGCCGGGGTCGAGCCGCAGAGCGAGTCGGTGTGGCGCCGCGCCGACCGGCACGGGGTGCCGCGCGTGGCGTTCGTCAACAAGCTGGACCGGGCGGGCGCCGACCTCGACGCCGCGGTCGAGTCGATCCGCCGGCGGCTGCACCCCGCGCCGCTGGCGGTGCAGATGCCGATCGGCCGCGAGGGCGGCTTCGCCGGTGTGGTCGACCTGCTGGGCATGCGCGCCCTGACGTGGGACGGCGGCGTCCCGCAGGCGGGCCCGGTGCCGGACGGCCTGCTGGCGGAGGCGCGGCGGCGGCGCCGGCTGCTGGAGGAGGCGGTGGCCGAGCTGCATCCCGGCGCGCTGGAGGAGTTCTGCGCGCGGCCGTCGCTCTCCGAGGAGACGCTGGTCGCGGCGCTGCGCGACCTGACCAGGACCGGGGAGGGCGTCGTGGTGCTGTGCGGCTCCGCGTACCGGGATCGCGGGATCGAGCCGCTCCTCGACGCGGTCGTGCGGTACCTGCCGTCACCGCTGGACGTGCCCGCCGTGCGCGGGCACGACGGCGAGACCCGGCCCGCCGACCCGGCCGCGCCGCTGGCCGCGCTGGTGTTCAAGGTCGGCGCGACGCCGACCGGGCGGCTGACGTACCTGCGGGTCTACTCGGGCACGATGCGGAAGGGGGACACGGTGCTGGACGCGGGCACGGGCCGGACCGAGCGGATCGCCAGGATCCTGCGCGTGCAGGCCGACCGCCACAGCGAGACCGAACGCGCGGTGGCCGGCGACATCGTGGCCGTGGCCGGGCCCAAGGCCGTCCGCGCGGGCGCGACCCTGTGCGCGGCGGGCGCGCCGCTGCTGCTGGAGCCGCCGGGCGTGACCGAGCCGGTGGTGTCGGTGGCGGTCGAGCCGCGCGGAAGCGGCGACGGCGACCGGCTGGCCGCGCGGCTGGCGCGGCTGACCGAGGAGGACCCGTCGCTGGCCGTGCGGACCGACGCCGAGACCGGGCAGATCGTGCTGTCCGGGATGGGCGAGCTGCACCTGGAGGTGGCCGCGGAGAAGCTGCGCCTCGAACACCGCCTGGAGGTGAACGTCGGCCGGCCGCGGGTGGCCTTCAGGGAGACGGTCACGCGTGGCGTGTGGGGGCTGCTGTACCGGCACGTCAAGCAGGACGGCGGCCCCGGGCAGTTCGCCCACGTGGTGATCGACGTCGAGCCGCTGGACGAGGGCTTCGCCTTCGCCTCGACGGTGACGGGCGCCCGGGTGCCGCGCGAGTACGTGCGCGCGGTCGAGGCCGGCTGCCGGGACGCGCTGTCCGGCGGCCCGCTCGGCGGCCACCCGGTCACCGGCCTGCGGGTCACGCTGACCGACGGGGCCACGCACGAGCGGGACTCCTCCGAGGCGGCCTTCCGCGCGGCGGGGCGGTTCGCGCTGCGCGAGGCGCTGCGCTCGTGCGCGATGGTGGTGCTGGAGCCGGTGGTCGAGGTGACGGTGACCGTCCCGGACGACCTGGCCGGCGGCGTGCTGGGCGATCTGTCGGCGCGGCGCGGGCGGGTCACCGGCTCGCAGGCGCGCGCCGGCGCGGTGGTGATCACCGCGGTGGTGCCGCTGGCCGAGGTGTTCGGGTACGCGACCCGGCTGCGCAGCCGTACGCAGGGGCGGGGCACGTTCACCGCCCGGCCCGCCGGCTACGCCCCGGCCTGACGGACGACCCCGCCCCCGATGCTCACCGGGGGCGGGGTGCCGGGAGAGCACGTCCCGTACGGCCGCCAGGCCGATGCCGGAGCGGCGCGCGCCGCGTACGACGAAGAAGCTGTTCAGCACGCGCGCCGGGCCGGACAGCGCGCGCACGAACGCGAAGCCCACGGGCCGGTCGCCGCTGGTGAACAGGTAGGGGGCCCAGTCGGCGTGCTCGAAGGCCGAGCGCAGCCGGTCGCTGCGGTAGGTGGCGTCGGGGGCGGGCAGCCCGCCCTGGAAGTCCGCCATGTCGTGGCGGAACATCAGCCACAGGCGCTCGGCGAGGGGGCGGTCGGCGGCG
This sequence comes from Nonomuraea antimicrobica, assembly GCF_039536965.1. NCBI lineage: Bacteria > Bacillati > Actinomycetota > Actinomycetes > Streptosporangiales > Streptosporangiaceae > Nonomuraea > Nonomuraea antimicrobica. The sequence continues at coordinate 68,205 of NZ_BAAAZP010000226.1, forward strand.
CTCATGGGGCGCACGGCCGGGTGTGGAGTGGTCATGAAACGACCTTCCGGCCGGAGGCAACCTCCGACCGGAAGGGTGACACTAACAGGTTCTGGCCATGGGGCGGTAGTCGGTCAAGGGCTGGTGACCGTCGCCCCGGTTTCCGCGGCCGACCAGTAGAGGGCCTTGGCCACCTGCCCGAACAGGCCCTTGGGGTGGTTGCGGAACATCGGCTCGGTGCCGAAGAGCACGACGGCCGCGCCGCGCTCGTCCCGGCCGCTGACCACGGCGGCCTGGCCTCTGGCCGCGTCCTGGCCGCCCGCGCCGGACCGGTCGGCCCGCCAGTGGCCGGCGACCAGCGGCCCCTCGGCCGCGTACGACTGCTCGACCGTGACCTCGGGCCCGAGCCCGGTGAACCACAGCGGCGAGTACACGAACGAGTGGTCCGGCGACCCGCTGCCGACCGGGCCGTCCTCCGCGACGGTGCGGACCACGCCGTTGGCGTCGTCGCGGCCCGCCACCGTGGTCGCGGTGAGCAGCCCCGCGGCGGTGTTGAAGGCGGCGCCCGTCTCGCCGCGGGTGATCACGCCGCCGGTGGCGAGGAAGGCGTCGAGCGCCGTCCTGGCCGCCGGGTTGAGCGCGGCGTGGTTGAGTCCGCTGGAGACGAACAGGACGTCCGTGCCGCTCCAGTCGTAACCCGCGTTGAGCACGGCGGTGGAGACCGGGGTGACGGAGAAGCCCAGCTCGCGCAGCGTGAACAGCTCGTCGGCGGACGCCGCCGCGGCGACGCGCACCGGTCCGAGCGGGGTGCCGGTGGCGGTGGTCGAGGTGAAGGCGACGCCGTACCGGTCGGCGACGGTCGTGGCCGCCTGCCGGGCCGTGGCGGGCACGACCGCCGTGCCGCCGCTGCCCCAGGTCACCGCGACGCCCTGGGCGAGCAGGTCGTTGACCGCCCTGATCTCTTTGGCGTCGGTGACCGCGAGCGCGAGCGGGCCCTGTCCGCGCGGTACGGACCCGGTCGGGGCGGCGGCCTTGACCGGGGTGGTGTTCGCGCGCAGCGACTCGACCGGCTCGACGGTGGCGCCCCAGAGCAGGGCGTGGCTCCAGCCGGAGATGTCGTACATGGCGTCGACCCGTGGGGAGATGTCCTCCCCCGGCTCCAGCAGGACGTTGGCCAGCCCGCGCTTGGGCTGGCGCATGTCCACCACGTACGACCCGGCCGGGTACGTCGTGCCGCCCGACCGGAACGCCGACCTGGCCCGCTCGACCCGCACGTCGTTGGCGATCAGGTGGTCCACCAGCCGCGCGGCGGCCGTGCCCGAGCGCTGCGCGGACCCGGCGGGGATGACGTACGCGCGCGGGAAGGTGGTGGTGTAGACGTCCTCGGGCCCGAAGCCGGGCACGATGCCCAGCGGGACGGCCTTGGCCGGCTCACCGGCCGTGGCGCGCCGGAACACCTCGATCTGGTCGGCGATCAGCCGGTCGTGCCCGGCCAGGACGAAGCCGTAGGTGGCGCGGATCGCGGCGGCGGCCACGTCGGTGTTGACGGCCGAGCGGCGGCGCAGCTCCTCGACCGTCTCCTCCTCGTACGCGGAGCCGTTGACGTCCAGCGGGATCTCCACGGTGTGCGCGGCCACGGCGCCGTGGAAGGGCGCGTACTGCGGGGTGAAGATGGGCGGCCAGTCGTCCCAGCCCTCCTCGGAGTCGCGGAACGGGATCTGCACGGGCTCCACGCCGTCCTTGTCCGGGGTGTAGCCGAGGGCGTTGACGGCGGCCTCCATGCCGAGGCCGTTGGCGTAGGTGTTGGTGATGAACAGGTCGTACTCGTAGTTGCCGCCGTGCGGCGGGGTGGTCGGCTCGATGAGCGTGCCGTTGACGTAGCCGTGCAGGTCGAGCATGGCGACGGGCTGGGTGTCGATCAGCACCTGGCGCATGGCGCGGACCTCGGGCTGCGAGGCGGTGACGAAGTCGCGGTTGAGGTCGAACCCGGCGCCGTTCTGGCGCCGGTTGCCGACGCGGCCGTCGGGGTTGGCCGTGACGTTGAAGTACAGGCGGGTGCGCTTGAGCAGGTCGGCCACGGCCGGGTCGGTGCTGGTGGCGAGCTGCTCGATGGTACGCAGCGCCGCGTCGGTGCCCTCCCACTCGTTGCCGTGGATGTTGGCGTTGACGAAGACCGGCGCCTTGTACTGCCTGGCCAAGCCGCGGTCCCGCGCGGCGGCGGCCGGGTCGTCCTCGATCCGCTCGCGCAGCCGGGCCTGCTCGCGCGCCTGGGCGGCGCTCTCCGGCGCGGTGACGGTGACGAGGTAGAGGTCGCGGCCCTGGGCGGAGCTGCCGATGATCTCCGCGCTCACCCGGTCGCTGCGCCGCTGCAGGTCGTTGAGCTTGGGCGCGATCCCGTGGTACGGCACCAGCCCGAGCTTGATCGAGGCGTCGGCCGGGTTCTCCGCGGGCACCGGCAGCCGCGTCTGACGGGGGTAGCCCCGGTCGCGGGAGTGCCCGTACGGCTGCTCCCCGCCCTGGACGGCGCGCAGCGCGGCGGCCTCCTCGGGCAGCCCGGCGGCGACCTCGTTGCGTTCGGGGCCGTTGCCGAAGTCGCGCACGGCGGAGGACGGCGTCCCGGCGGGCTCGGCGGACGCAGGGACCGCCATGAGCACCGCCGCCGGGAGCAGGGCGGCGAGCAGCAGGCGGGTGGTGGATGGACGCATCACGGCTCCCGGTAGTCGGCGGCGATCCCGATCAGGGAGATCACACCCGAGGCGAACTCCATGGCCTCGGCGTGGCCCTCGCTGAACGGCGGCTGGAATCCCACGCCCTCCCAGGTCCTGGTCTGCGGGTTCCACAGGTCGGCGCCGACCTCGAAGTCCCACCCGTAGATGCCGTAGTCGTACCACAGCTCGTCGGCGGAGTTCCCGGCGGCCGAGTACAGCACGTCCGTCACTGGGCCGGTCTGCTGCGGCCAGATGACGGTGCCGCGCTCGGCGGCGATGGCCTGCTCGATCGTCCGGGCCGACCGCAGGAAGTACGCCTCCTCCTTCGCCGTGGGCCTGGGCAGGCTGACGCGGCCGTCGAGCTTGTACGCCCCGGGCGGCCACATGAAGTAGCCGCCGAAGCTGTGCACGTTCATGGCGAAGCGGATGTTGCGGTACTGCTGGGCCAGCCAGATGACGTTGCGGCTCTCGGGCTCGGAGTGCTCGGCCGGTCCGGCGTACGAGCCGCTCTGGCAGTTGGCCGAGGCGCCGAAGTAGCCGTCGGTCAGGGAGCCGGCGGCGTAGTTGCGGTTGACGTCCACGCCCCACTGGTTGCGCAGCGCCGGGTCGGACTGCTGGGCCGGGCAGTGGTTGGTCATGTTCTTCCGCTGGGCGTTGAAGTCGTAGAAGCTGTAGTTCGCGCCGTCGGGGTTGACGGTCGGCACGATGAAGATGTCCGTGCGCTCCAGCAGCCGGCGGGTCTCCTTGTCGCGGGCGTAGTTGCGCAGCAGCCGCTCGGCCGTCTCGATGGTGACCAGCGGCGTCACCCACTCCCTGGCGTGCTCCTGGGAGTAGGCCAGCACGCCGGTGCGCGAGCCGTCGCGGTGCACGCCGATGCGCAGGGCCAGTACCTGGGCGGGGGCGCGGGAGACGTCGGCGGGGGCGTTGAGGAAGTCGTCGAGCTGGGTGAGCGGCGCGGGCGCCATGACCCCCGCCCCCGGGTCGGTGCGGTAGAGGGCCGCCTTGACGGGCAGGCCGGGCGTGCCGTTGATCGCGGCGACGACCTGGGCGGCGGTGCTGACCGGGGCGCCGGACTCGCCGGTGGCCAGGCTGACGGTGATCTGCTTGCCGTTCAGGGTGACCCGCAGGGGGCTGCCGGGAGTGCCGGGGGCGACCAGCTCGACGCCCAGGTCGTTGCCGCCCTCCGAGCCGTACGCGGTCGAGGTGACCACGACGGCGGCCCCTGGCGGGGTCCCGATGAGCGCCTGGGCGTGTCGCCGGTAGCCGTTCGTCTTGTACGGCAGCTCGACCACCTCGGTGAGGCGGGGGAACTGCCGGTGCAGGGCCTTGACCCGCTCGTTGAGCTGGGCCGGCGTCATGTACTGGGTGACGAAGTCCTTCTGGTAGCCGGACCCGGTCCTGTCGGGACGCTCGCCGTCCGGCCACTCCTTCACCCGCGCCTCGGCCTTGCCGCCGCCCGCCGAGGTGACGGTGATCCACTGCGGCTGGTCGTCGGCCGGGACCGGGGTGCTGAACTGGTGGCCCAGGTACGCCCCCGCGTCCACGTACGCCACCATTTCGGCCTGCCCGCTCGTGCCCCGCTTGCCCTTCCAGGAGACGGTGAGCGTGGCGGCCTGGGCGGCGCTGCTGGACGCCTCGACCGACAGGAAGTAGCCGTCGCGGGACTCGTACCAGACGGCCCGCTCGACGACGATCTGGTCCTTCTGCGCCTGCTCCGGGGCCGCCTTGGCGGTGGCCCACGCCGGGGTGCCTGGAGCCTCGGCGGCGCCGAGCGCGCGCAGTTCGGCGAGCTGCGTCGGCGTGACCACCGCGTCGATCTGGACGCTGCCGTCCGCCTGGGGACGTACCCGCTCGGTGAGGTCGGCGCCGGAGGCCACCAGGCGTTCCATGGTGGCGCGGTCCGGCACGGAGAGCGTGACCAGTGAGACCGGTTCGGGATCCGTCGGCCCGGCGACGGCGGGGACGGCCGGTAGCGCCCCTGTCAGCCCGGTCGCGACGATCAATAAGACAACTGCGGACGCCCGTAAACCACGCATGTGGCCCCTTTCGGATCATTCCATATGGGCCTTATTGAAAGCCGACAATCGTCTAACCGGCAAGACCCAGGAACTTCACGACTTCACTCACGAAACGTGCGCGGCTGCGTTCGAGGTGCGCGTAGTGGGTGGTCTCCGTCAGCTCCACGCTCCTGACCTCGCGGGCGTGCACGAGGTGGGCGCGCAGCCGGGTGACGTCGTCGGGGCGGCTCCAGAAGTCGCTCTCGCTGCGCAGGATGAGCGTGCGCGCGGTGATCAGGCTCGCGTCCCAGAGCTGGCGGCCGGTGGCCAGGTAGAAGCTGTCCTCCATGGCGCCGGACGGGGCGCGGAAGCTCGGCGGGGTACGGTCGCCGCTGGTGGAGTCGGAGGCGAGCGCGGCCTTCACGTACGCGTCCGCGACCGCCGGGTCGCGCCAGACCGTCTTGTCCTCGCCGGGGATGCCCGCGTCCCACGACGGCAGCAGGCTCGCGGCGGTGTTGTAGCGGTAGGCGCCGTAACGGGCGGCGTTGAAGCGGCCGGGATGCTCGGGGTCCTCCAGGTCACCGCCGCGGCCCAGGGTGGGGTGGCCGTCGCCGGGGCCGTACAGGGTGTTGTAGAGCACGAGGTGGCTGACGCGGCCGGGGTTGGCGGCGGCGTACTGGCCCAGCCAGTGGCCGCCGGTCGCCCAGCCGAGCAGGGCCACCTGACCGCCGGGGGCGATCCGGTCCACGACGGCGGCCACGTCGCGGACGACCTCGTCGGAGCGGACGGCGGGCCGGCCGTCCTGGGGCGGGCGGTTCATCGCGGGGGGCCGGGTGGAGGCGCCGTACCCTCTGGCGTCCATCACGTACACGCGGTGACCGGCCCGCGCCAGGTCCTCGGCCAGGGAGCCGCCGGGCACCGGCAGGTCGAAGCTGGCCGTTCCGGGGACTCGGGCGCCGTGCAGCAGCAGCACCGGACGGCCGCGCCCGGCCATGCTGACCTCGCGTACCGCGATCCGGACGCCCGGGTCGCTCGTGACGTGGAAGTCCGAACGTTTCACCCGGTCGCGCGGCTCGGCCGTCAGGGAGACGGCGGTGACCAGGGTGACGACGGCGTGCAGGAACAGGCGCATGGAAATCCCAGGAAGGTGCGGGAACGTGAACGCCTTCGATCCTGCCGCCACCGGCCCCGGGAGCCGCGATTACCCGACCAATCACCCTCCATTGATATGCGGAGGATATGAAGGGAAGGAGGCCGGTCCGTCACGCGGCGGGGAGGTCCCGCCTCACTCGGCGGGGCGCTTGACCGACACCGGCTGGGCCTCGACGGTGTGGTCCTTCTGGGCCCAGGCACCCGTGGAGTAGGCCACCGGGAGGCCCTTCGCGCCGGTCCCGTCGCCCCACTTGGTGACGACGTACTCGATCTTGATGTGGCCGTTGCCGCCGACGCCGTCCACGCTCAGGGTCTCGGAGTTGAACGTGCCGCCGGTCAGCTCGGCGAAGGTCTTGGCGTCCAGGTCCAGCATCACACCACGGTTGGAGGGAGTGCCGGGCCCGCGGTCACCCACGAAGAACGGCAGCTTCTTGCCCTGGTAGATGACGTAGCCCTCGGTCATGAGCGGCCAGCTCGGGCTGGCGACCAGGCCCTTCTGCATCGGCTTGCCCGCGGCCGGCAGACCGGTGTCACCGGCGCGGCCGGAGGAGTCGTCCCAGAAGTAGGACGCCAGGGTCGTGCCCTTCAGCACGACCTGCTGCTGGGGGGTGGCGGTGCTGGTGCTTGCGGCCGTGGCGGCGTGCGCCGAGGCCGACCCGACGGTGAGGGTCGTGGCGGCCGACACGGCAAGCAGGGCGAGGGAACGCAGGCGAGCAGACACGAGGAATTCAGGTCCTTTGTTAGGGGACGGGAACTTTGCGCTCGCGGGACGGACGTAGCCGGGCCTCACGCCGCACGGAACTACAGTGGAGCGCACTCCGGATCCCTGAACCGGGAACCGGGTCCGGCAGGCACCGCCTTCCCTGGGTGTTTCCCTAGGTAAGGTACGGGTCACCCGCCGGGTAACGATCCCCACGTTAAGCCCCTAAACCGGACAAACGCAAACCTATCCCCATGAATCCGGCAAAGATCTACGTTGCCGGTAAAGCCATCAGCGCACCTCCCTCCGCAGCACGCGCAGAACCCCCGCCCCCATGGGGATCACGACCCAGACCAGCACCGACGTGGCCAGCCTGGCGAGGTCGCCGCCGGTCATGCGGCCGTCGATGAGCGCGTTGGTGGTGGTGTTCAGGTCGAACCACTCCGTCAGGAACTCCCCCGCGCCGCCGAGCTGCCCCACGAAACCCCACGCCATGGGATTGACCAGGGAGATCACGATCGCCGCCGGCGCGTTCAGCAGCAGCATCCCCATGGCCAGGCCCTGGGCGGTCAGGATGACCATCGTCGCGATCCACCCCAGCACCGCCCCCGGCTCCAGCCGCCACGTGGCCTCCACACCGTGCACGGCCGCGGCGACGGCGGTCACCGGCACCGCCACCAGCAGCGCCAGCAGGCAGGCCACCACGGCCGCGGCCAGCACGGGCACGCACTTGGCCACCAGAACCCGCCCCCGCCGGGGTTCCAGTGCGAACGTGGTCAGCGCGGTGCGATGGCTCCACTCACCGGTGACCGTGAGGATGCCCAGGACGGGCAGCAGCACACCGAGCGCGATCGCGGCCGTCCCGGCCAGGGTGAACAGGTTGGCCGGGCCGGTGGCGATGCCGCGACCGGCGACGAGCGCCAGCGCCAGGAGGATCAGGGTGCCCGTCATGATCACGCTGGTGCGGGTGTCCAGCATCTTGCGCGTCTCGACCCGCACCAACCTCCCGAAGGGGATGCGCCGGGCGATCCGGGTGTCTGTCGTCATTTCAGCCTCCGAACGGCTCAGATCGGCGAGGTGAGGTCGAGGAACGTCTGCTCCAGGCTGCGGCCCCGGCCGAGTTCGGCGAGGGTGCCCTCGGCCAGCACCCGGCCGCCGCCGATCAGCACGATGCGGTCGGCCACCTGCTCCACCTCGTACAGCAGGTGCGAGCTGAGCAGCACCGCGCACCCCGAGTCGGCCAGGCCGCGCAACAGCCCGCGCATCCACTGGATCCCCTGGGGGTCGAGGCCGTTGGCCGGCTCGTCGAGGATGAGCACCCGGGGGCGGCCGAGCAGCGCGTGGCCGATGCCGAGGCGCTGCCGCATGCCGAGCGAGTAGCCCCTGACGGCCCGCCCGGCCTCCCGGCCGGCCAGCCCCACCGACTCCAGCACCTCGTCCACGCGCGATCGGGGCAGGCCGAGCATCATGGCGCCCAGGACCAGCACCTCGCGCCCGGTGCGGCCCGGGTGCTGGGCGCCCGCGTCGAGCAGCGTGCCGACGTCGAAGCCGGGACGCTCCAGCTCCGCGTACGGCCGCCCCAGCACGGTGGCCGAGCCCGACGTGGGACGGGACAGCCCGGCCAGGATGCGCATGGCCGTGGACTTACCTGCGCCGTTCGGCCCGAGAAACCCGGTGACGGTGCCCGGGTGGACGGTGAAGGACACGTCGTCCAGCGCCTTCACCTCGTTGTACGCCTTGCTGACGCGGTGGAATTCGATCACGGGCCCAGTCCACAGGAAACGCGCCCCCGGCCTCATCGGACCTGGGTCGAGAGTTCCCGTCGGCAGGGCGGCAACGGCGGCGGCCGTTGCCGCCCACCGTCCAGGGGCGGATGGCCCACGGACCCGGCGGCGCCGGGCTCCAGGGAGACCAGGGGCGACGAGAGGCGCGACCACGGTCGGCAGCGACGTGGACCTGGGTCGCTAAAGCCCGGCCCGGACCGTGTCTAGGCTGGAGGCCGTGCCCGACCACCCCGCCGCGCCCCGAGGCGATCGCCCGCCGCTCGCCCCACGGCTCTCGTCCTCCGGCGGGCGGCCGTCCGACGACACGCTGGGGACCGTGCTGCTCTACCTGTTCGCCGCCCTCCCCCTCGGCTTCCACGTCCTGCTGCTGGTCGCCCTCGACTCGCGGGCGCCGGCGGTCGACCCGATGCTGTTCCTCGACATGGGGATCGGCGCGGCGGGCCTGCTGCTGCTGCCGTTGCGGCGCAGGTGGCCGTGGCAGACGGCGCTGGTCACGGCCGCCTCCACCGCCTTCTCGCTCTCCGTCGTCGGCCCGGCGGTGGTGGCGTTCGCCTCGCTGACCACGCATCGGCGCCGGTGGCAGATCGTCACCGTGGCGGTGGTCTTCTGGAGCTGCTTCGTCGTCTCCACCCGGTGGAAGGACGATTTCCCGCTGACCCCCTTGACCGCCCTGTACGGCCTGGTCGGAGCCACGATGCTGGGCGGGCTGACCGTCTTCGGCCTCTACCTGCGCGGGCGGCGCGAGCTGCTGGCCGCGCGCCGGACGGCAGAGGCGGCGGCGCAGGAGCAGCGGGTGGAGCAGGCCAAGCTGGCCGAACGCCTCAAGATCGCCCAGGAGATGCACGACGTCCTGGCGCACCGGATCTCCCTGCTGGCCATGCTGGCGGGCGGCCTGGCCTATCGCCGGGATCTCGGCCCCGAGCAGACGCGTGAGGCCGCCCTGGCGATCCAGGAGAACGCCCACCAGTCGCTCAACGAGCTGCGCGCCGTGCTCGGCACCCTGCGCGACTCCCGCGACGCGCCGGACGGCGATGGCGGGGCGGCGAGCGGCCTGGAGTCGCCGCAGCCGACGCTGGCCCACCTGGGGGCCCTGTTCGCGGAGGTACGCGCCGCCGGTCAGCGGGTCGAGGTGGACGACACCGTCGAGGCCAGGGAGTCGCTGCCGACGCAGACGGGGCGGCACGCGTACCGGATCGTCCAGGAGGCGCTCACCAACGCGCGCAAGCACGCGCCGGGCCGTCCCGTGCGGGCGGAGATCGGCGGACGGCCGGGCGACGGGCTGCGCATCCGGGTTAGCAACGCGATCGCGCCGGGGGCGGCGGCCGGGCCAGGGGGACGGCTGGGGCTCGTGGGGCTGGCCGAGCGGACGCGGATGGCCGGCGGCACGATCACCCATGACGTACGTGACGGGCGTTTCGTCCTCGACGCCCTGCTCCGGTGGGAGGCTTGACCCCGTGATCAGAGTGGTGATCGTGGACGACGACCCGATGGTGCGCACGGGGCTGCGCCTCATCCTCGGCGGGGAGCCCGACCTCGACCTGGTGGGCGAGGCGGGCGACGGCAGGCAGGCCATGGACGTGATCCGCGACCTGCGTCCCGACGTGGTGCTGATGGACATCCGGATGCCCGAGCAGGACGGGCTGACCACCACCGAGCTGATGCTGAGCCGTCAGAGGCCGCCGCGCATCCTGGTCCTGACCACGTTCGACGCCGACGACCTGGTGCTGCGGGCGCTCCAGCTCGGCGCCAACGGGTTCCTGCTGAAGGACACGCCGCCGCCGAAGATGATCGAGGCGGTGCGGGCGGTGGCCAGGGGCGAGCCGGTGCTGTCGCCGAGCGTCGCGCAGCAGGTGATCGCCGCCGCCACCGGCCGCTACGAGCCGCGCCGCCCGGAGGCGGCCCGCGAGCTGGCCACGCTCACCGACCGCGAGCGCGAGGTCGCGATCGAGGTGGCCAGGGGAAGCTCGAACGCCGAGATCGCCAGAGACCTCTCGGTGAGCGTGGCCACCGTGAAGGCGAACATCACCCGCATCTTCGCCAAACTCGGCACCGACAACCGCGTCCACGTGGCCATGAAGGTCCGCGACGCCGGCCTCCTCTGACACCCGGCGCCGACCGGCTCCGCCCGTCCCCGGTCCGCTGAGTGGACCGAACCTTGCCCGGCCGTTCCCCGCGCGAGCAACATGACTCCATAGCGAGTCACCCCACCCGTTCGTATCACCGGGCCGGTTGGCTCCCCCAGGCTCGCCGGAGCCAGATGTGACTTACTGGTAACCGTGAGTAACGTCCTGGATGGGCGAAGAGGGGGAGGTCAGGCGGATGCGCACTTGGTGAGGCGGAGCTTCGACTGCTTGTGCGGCAGCCGTTCCCAGTCGTCCATGAACGCGGCGTCGAAGCCGTACCTGTCGGCCAGGGCGACGAGCGTCTCGGTGCGGTAGTAGAAGTCCTCCCGCAGCACCTGGTGCTCCTTGCCCTCGGTCCTGTCGAAGGTGAAGTCGAACCAGGCGCCCGGCTTCATCACCCTGCCCACGTGCGCGAAGCACTCCTCGATCACGTCCAGCGGGGAGTGCGAGAAGACGCTGTGCGCGTGCACGACGTCGAAGTGCGCGTCGGGCAGGAACCCGAGCCGCAGGTCGCGTACGGGAGTGAGGTACGGCACCTTGTCGGCGAGCCCGTACGTGACGATCGTGTCCTGGGCGGCCACGAGGATGTCGGGCGAGATGTCGATGCCGTAGTAGTTGCCGGTGTGCAGGTAGCCGATGAACAGGTGGCCCGCCCGCAGGTTGCCGCACCCGATCTCCAGCATCCGGCACTCCGGCTTGAGACCGTGCTCGACGAGGTAGTCGAACTGCATGCGGCCCAGCGCCAGCCACCGCCTGTGGGTGTGCGACCCGACGGCGCCCTCGGGGTCGCGGGCGGTGTCGGACCTCATGACGGCCCGGTAGTAGGCGACGTGGTCCCGCGTGTGCAGCCTGAACCACATGTCGCGGACCAGCCGCCGCAGGTGGGGGAGGATCTTCCGCGGGTTCTTGACCGCGTACGTCAGTTGGTGGACGAGGCTGGAACGGGAGCGTTTCACCCCTGGGAATCTAGGTCAGCGGCACCGGACTCCATGGGCTGTGGCGACAGTCTTGGCTCACCGTTGGGCCAGCCTTTCTGCCACGGCTCCCGGCCTCCCCGGCGCCTGGCCGGGATGTCGGGGTTTCGCCGTGGCGCGCCCGTGAGGCGTCTCCCTTGGTCACTTCGCCCGGTCCGCCGTCGTGCTTCCGGCGGAGGTCCCATCGGGACGGAGGCAGGCCCGAGTCTCGTGGCGGTCGGCCCGTGACGAAGTGGCGGGTGCGCCGAGCGGGGTCAGCTCAGGTAGTCGCGCAGGGCCAGGGAGCGGGAGGGGTGGCGGAGCTTGGACATCGTCTTGGCCTCGATCTGGCGGATGCGCTCTCTGGTGACGCCGTAGACGCGGCCGATCTCGTCGAGGGTCATCGGCTTGCCGTCCTGAAGGCCGTAGCGCATGGTGATCACCCCGGCCTCGCGCTCGGAGAGCTGGTCGAGCAGGGCGTGCAGTTGCTGCTGGAGCAGGGTGAAGGAGACGGCCTCGGCCGGGGAGACGGCCTCGGCGTCCTCGATGAGGTCGCCGAACTCGCTGTCGCCCTCCTGGCCCAGCGGCAGGTGCAGGGAGATGGGCTCGCGACCGTAGCCCTGGACTTCGATGACGCGGTCGACCTCGAGCTCGCACTCCTTGGCGATCTCTTCGGGGGTGGCCTCGCGGCCCAGGTCGCTCTGCAGGCGGCGCTGGGTGCGCGCGACCTTGTTGATCAGCTCCACCATGTGCACCGGGATGCGGATCGTACGGGCCTGGTCGGCCATGGCCCGGGTGATGGCCTGCTTGATCCACCAGGTGGCGTAGGTGGAGAACTTGTAGCCGAGCCGGTAGTCGAACTTCTCGATCGTCCGGATCAGGCCGAGGTTGCCCTCCTGGATCAGGTCGAGGAAGAGCATGCCGCGCCCGGTGTAGCGCTTGGCGATGGAGACGACCAGCCGCAGGTTGGCCTCCAGCATGCGGCGCTTGGCGCGGGCGCCGTCGTCGGCGATCCATTCGAGGTCGGCGCGTAGATCGTCGGGCAGGTCGGGCTCGGTGTCGAGCCGCTCTCTGGCGAACAGCCCGGCCTCGATGCGCTTGGCCAGCTCGATCTCCTGCTCGGCGGTCAGCAGGGGCACGCGGCCGATCGCCTTGAGATAGGTCTTGACCGAGTCGGCGGCGACGGCCGTGCCGCCGTCGGCGCCGTCGCCGGCGGCACCGTCGGCCACGGTGTCGTCCAGTTCGAGAACCTCTGCTGCTTGGGACAAAACTCTCTCCTCGCTGGCTTTGGGCTTGGACGGCGACCTGGGTAGGTCACGCCTGACTTCAGGAAGGCTCCAGATGAGAGCCGACCCGAAATAAGGTCAGACCTAAAAATGCGCGGAAGAGTGCGGCTGCGACCATCGGCACCTTGGGATGTCGGCGAACAGAAGAAGCGAAAGGCCGGGAAGGGCCCCTCTCACCACGGTACCCAACGGTTGCGAGCGCATGACCACACCAGAAGAGCCGGGCACCGTCCTCAAGCTCCCACATGCCACCGACAGTTCCGTCAGGACGACCGCGCCCACGCACACCGCCTGGCGCGGCCCCACGATCTCAGGGCACGATCTCAAGGGACAGCGACGTGGCGTCGGGCTCGGCGAAGGCCAGCAGTCGCGTGCCCTCCTCCTCCAGCGGCTTCAGGTCGACCGGCCCGAAGGGGCTGAGCAGCAGCCTGGCCCGCCTGCCCGACCGCTTGATCTGCCAGGTGCCGGCGGCGAACCCGTCCACCAGGTAGACGGCCCGCACCCGCAGGTTCTTGGTGGCCACCAGGCCCTTGTGCTCGTCGGCCAGCACCCGGGTACGGTCGGCGTGGCCGAGGACGAGGGTGTCGAAGTCGGGCAGGAAGCGTACGGGCGCGGGCGCGTCTCCGCCCGGCCTGGGCGCGCCCGGCAGGTCGAACAGCTCCCTGCCGGTGAAGTCGGTGACCCGCTCCAGATCCATGCCCGTCATGACCTTCCGCAGCCCGCGCAGCCCCGACCAGGTCTGCACGTCGGCGGGGCTGGCGGGGCCGAAGGCGGCCAGGTACCGCTCGACGAGCGCGGGCAGGCCGGCGGGCCGCGGCTCGATGCCGGGCAGCCCGAACGCCGGGTCGCGGGGATAGCTCCACCGGTCCTGCGTCGGCTCGACGACCAGCGGGGTGAGCATGCGTGCCACGTAGCCGAGCGTGCGGTCGTACCCGTCGGGGAACTCCGCCAGCAGTCTGGGCCGCAGCTCGTTGAAGGTCATGGGCCCGGCCGCGAGCAGCCGGTCGGCGGCGGCCCCGACGGCCGCGAAGTCGACGCCGTCGAAGCGGCGCGCGGCGGCGGCCAGCACGGGCTCCACCGCCGGGCGGAAGGCGGCGAAGTCGGCGGCCGTCACCAGGTGCAGGGTGGCCCGCCACAGGGTGGCGCGCACGAGCGTGCGCGCGTGCAGCGCGGCGTGCAGGTGATCGCGCTCGAACCCCGCCAGCCGCGCCCACACCCCGAGGTACGGTGGCCGCGGCTCCTGGGCCTGCAGCCCCGCGAGCCGGTGCACGACGTCGCCCACGTCCCCCTCATGACGGGACAAAAGGTACTGACGGGCCAGAGTCGCACGGTTGAGGTCTCGCAAGGTGAGCATCTACATATCATGCCTTTCCCCATCAAAGAGGTACGTGCTACGTACCCAGCTCTTGCCGACGGCCACGCCTACCTCGACGGCGCCGCCGGCACGCAGCTCCCCCGGCCCGTGATCGACGCCATCGCCACCGCCTACCGGACGGGGATCGGCAACGTGGGCGGCGCCTTCCCCGCGAGCCACCGCTCCGACGCCATCGTGGCCGCCTGCCGCGCCGCCGTGGCGGACCTGGTCGGCGGCCACCCGGACGGCGTGATCCTCGGGCCCAACATGACCACGCTCACCTACCGCCTGGCCGGCGCGATCGCGGGGCCCGGCGACGAGGTGGTGGTCTCCCGGCTGGACCACGACGCCAACGTCCGCCCGTGGACCCAGACCGGCGCCGCCGTACGTTGGGCCGAGGTGGACCCGGTCACCGGCGAGCTGCCGGTCGAGCAGTACGCGAGCCTGATCAACGAGCGCACCCGGGTGGTCGCGGTCACGGCGGCCAGCAACGTGCTCGGCACCCGTCCGGACGTGCCCGCCATCGCCGAGCTGGCGCACCGGGCGGGGGCGCTCGTGTTCGTGGACGGCGTGCACGCCACCCCGCACGGCCCCGTGGACATGCGCGCGCTGGGCGCCGATCTCTACGCCACCAGCGCCTACAAGTGGTCGGGCCCGCACATCGGCGCGGTGGTCGCGGACCCGGCGCTGCTGGAGACGATCAGGCCGGACAAGCTGGCCTCCTCACCCGACACGGTGCCGCACCGGTTCGAGACCGGCACGGCGGCCTTCGCGGACCTCGAAGGGGTGACCGCCGCCGTCGACCACCTGGCCGCCATGGTGCCGGGCTCGGGCAGCCGCCGCGAACGCCTGCTGACCTCGATGGCCGCCGCCGAGGAGCACGAGCTGGCGCTGTTCGCGGAGCTGATCGCCGGGCTGGAGACGATGCCGCACGTCATGCTGTACGGCAAGCCCGCCAGGCGCACCGCCACCGCCTACTTCAACGTGTCCGGCCACAGCCCGCGCCAGGCCGCCGAGCACCTGGCCAAGCTCGGGGTGAACGTCTGGAACGGCCACAACTACGCCTGGGAGCTGACCGGCGTGCTCGGCATCCGCGACTCGGGCGGCGCGGTGCGGGCCGGCCTGGTCCACTACAACGACCGCTCGGACGTGGACCGCCTCCTGGACGGGGTGGCGCGCCTGGGATGATCCGCCGGAATGAACCGGCGTCCCCCGGTGCTGTCAGGGACGAAGTCGTTCATGAGAGAAGGCGTTTCGCATGTCAGCGCAGGCCCCGCGGAGCACCGCGGCCCGGCTCATCGTGCAGGCTCTGGAGGCCGAGGGCGTCGAATACGTCTTCGGCATCCCGGGCGAGGAGAACATCCACTTCGTCGACGCGCTCAGAGACTCCTCCATCCGCTACGTCCTGGTCCGGCACGAGCAGGGCGCGGCGTTCATGGCCGAGATCTACGGCAGGCTGACCGGCAGGGCGGGCGTGGCCTCGGCCACGCTCGGCCCCGGCGCGATCAACCTGCAGCTCGGCGTGGCCGACGCCACCACCAACAGCACGCCGGTGGTGGCGATCACGGCGCAGGTGGGGCTCGACCGCATCTACAAGGAGTCGCACCAGGTGGTCGACCTGGTGTCGCTGTTCAGGCCGATCACCAAGTGGTCGGAGCTGGCGCCCACGGCCGAGGCCCTGCCCGAGCTGATCCGCAAGGCATTCAAGACGGCCCAGACCGAGCGGCCGGGCGCCGTCTACCTGGCCATCCCCGAGGACGTCGAGTCCGCGCCGCTGCCCGACGGCCTGCGGCCGCTGCCGGTCAACGTCCCGCGCCCGCAGGACCCCTCCCCCTCCCAGATCGCCCGCGCCGCCGACGTGCTGGCCACCGCCCGCAGGCCGATCGTGCTGGCCGGGCACGGCGCCACCCGGGCGGGGGCCTCGCACGCGCTGGTGCGCTTCTCCGAGCGGCTCGGCCTGCCGGTGGCGACCACGTTCAACGGCAAGGGCGTCTTCCCCGACGACCACCGGCACGCGCTGGGCGCGGTGGGCTTCATGCGCCACGACTACGTGAACTTCGGCTTCGACGAGGCCGACGTGCTGATCAGCGTCGGCTACGAGCTGCAGGAGTTCGACCCGGCCAAGATCAACCCGATGCGCGACAAGAAGATCATCCACATTCACGGCTTCCCGGCCGAGGTGGACGACCACTACCCGGTGGCGGTCGGCGTGCAGGGCGACATCTCCCGCTCGCTGCACGCGCTCGGCGACGCGGTGCACCGGCGGTTCGAGATCAACGGCACCGGCGAGCGGATCCGCCGCATGGTGCGGGAGGAGCTGGAGCAGGGGCGTTCTGAGAGCGGGTTCCCGCTGTCGCCGCGCCGCGTGGTGGCCGACGTGCGCGCGGCCATGGGGCGCGAGGACATCGTGCTGGCCGACACGGGCGCGGTGAAGATGTGGATGGCCCGCATGTACCCGACGTACGAGCCGAACACGATGCTGGTCTCCAACGGGCTGTCGGCCATGGGGTTCGCGGTGCCGGGGGCGCTGGCGGCCAAGCTGGCGCACCCGCGGCGGCGGGTGCTGGCGGCGACCGGCGACGGGGCGTTCCTGATGAACTCGCAGGAGCTGGAGACGGCCGTGCGGGAGCGGATCCCGTTCGTGGTGCTGGTGTGGGTCGACGGCGCGTACGGGCTGATCGAGTGGAAGATGGACCTGGAGCTGGGGCGCAGCTCCGACGTGGCCTTCGGCAACCCCGACTTCGTCAAGTACGCCGAGAGCTTCGGAGCCCGCGGCTACCGGGTGACCAGCGCCGCCGAGCTGCTGCCGACGTTGCGCAAGGCGCTGGCCGACGACGTGGTGTCGGTGGTCGCGGTGCCCGTCGACTACTCGGCCAACCTGGAGCTGACCGGCAAGCTGGGCGAACTCACCGGGCCGTTCTGAGCGGCGCGGCCCGCCCGGGGCTTCTAGGATCATCCGGGTGAGCCTGCCCGCCGTACCCGCGCCGGAGGCGCCGCCGGTCGAGCCGGCGCGCGACCCGTACCACGTCTATCTCGACTCGCTCACGAGCGCGGAGTCGCGGCGCACCATGCGCGGCTGCCTCGACCGGCTGGCCCGCCTGCTCACCGGCGACGAGAGCGCGACCGGTGCGGGCCAGCCGTGGCACCTGCTGCGTTACGAGCACACCGTGCGCATCCGTACGCTGCTCACCGACCAGGGCTGGTCGGCCGCGTACGTCAACAAGCACCTGGTGGCGCTGCGCCGGGTGCTGAAGGAGGCGTGGCGGCTGGGCCAGACCAGCGCGGAAGACCTCGCCCGCGCCTCCGACCTCGCCCCGGTGCGCCAGAGCCGCCTGCCGTCCGGGCACCACGTGCCGCCCGAGGTGGTGGGGGCGGCGCTGGCGGCCTGCGACGACTCGGCGTCCGGGGTGCGCGACGCGGCGCTGATCGCCGTGCTCTACTCGACCGGCTGCCGCCGCGCCGAGCTGGGCGGCCTGGCGGTGGCCGACTACGACCCGGGGTCGCGCTCGCTGCGGGTGCGCGGCAAGCGCGACAAGGAGCGCCTGGTGTACCTGACGACGGACGCGATCGGGCTGGTCGAGCGCTGGCTGGCGGTACGCGGCGCCGAGCCGGGCGCGCTGTTCAGCCCGATCAGCAGGGCGGGGCGGCTGCGGACGCGCGACGGGCGGCCGGTGGGGCTGACGGGGCAGGGCATCTCCGACATCCTGTCGCGCCGGTTCGGCGAGGCGGGGGCGTCGCGGCGCACGGCGCACGACTTCCGGCGTACGTTCATCGGCGAGCTGCTGGACGCCGGGGTCGACCTGGTCACGGCGCAGGCCCTGGTGGGGCACTCCTCACCGGCCACCACGGCCCGCTACGACCGCCGCCCGGAACGCACCCGCCGCGAGGCCGTCGACCGCCTCCGCCTGCCCGAGCCGCGCCCGCTGGCCTGAGCTTCTGTCGGCGAGTGGCACACGCTCAGCCCGCCAGCCGGGGGAGGACGCCCGTGGTGTGCAGGCGTTCGCGGGCGGCCTCGATGGCGGCGTCGGTCGTCGCGAACACCCGGCCCGCGTCGTCCAGCCGGGCGATCACGCCGAGCGCCTCCAGCGGCTGGTGCTGGCCGTCGGGGATGCCCGACACGTACACCGTGATGCCCCGCCTTTCGAGCCGTTCGATGGCGTCGCCCAGCACCAGCGCGCCGCTGGCGTCGATGGTGGTCACCCGGCGCATGCGCAGCACCACCACCGAGACGTCGGTCACCTCCGACACCTCCATGAGGAACCGGTGGGCGGCGGCGAAGAACAGCGGCCCGTCCAGCCGGTAGGTGACGACGTGCTCGGCGAGCAGCGCGTGCTCCTCCTCGGTGTGCTGCGGCTGCAGGTCGTGCCGGAGCGGCTCCTGGTCGAAGCGTACGTTGCGGGCGATCGCGCGCAGCGCCAGCGCCCCGGCCACCACGAGCCCGAAGATGACGGCCAGCACGGTGTCGAGCATCAGCGTGGCCACGCCGGTCGCCACGAGCACCACGGCGTCGCTGCGGGTGGAGCGGAACATGGCCCGCAGCGTGTCGCGCTCGACCATCCGCACGGAGGTGGCCAGCAGCACCCCGGCGAGGGCGGCGAGGGGAATGCGGGCCACGAGCCCGGCGGCCAGGTAGACGATCGCGCCCAGGATGAGGGCGTGGGAGAGCGCGGCCAGGCGGGAGCGGGCGCCGGAGCGGACGTTGACGGCGGTGCGTACGATGGCGCCGGTGCCGGGCATGCCGCCGAACAGCGGGGTGACGAGATTGGCGATGCCCTGGCCGAACAGCTCCCGGTCGGGGTCGTGCCGGTGCCGGCCGGTCATGTTGTCGGCGACGGAGGCCGACAGCAGCGACTCCAGCGCCGCCAGAGCGGCCACCGCGACGGCCGGGGCGAGCAGCGACGGCAGCAGTTGGAGGTCGAGGAAGGCCAGCGACGGCACGGGCAGCCCCTGGGGCAGGTGCCCGATCCTGGCCAGGGGCAGCGCGGCCAGCTCGGCCACGACGGTGACGACGACCACGGCCAGCAGCGAGAACGGCACCGTCGGCCGCACGCTCGCGCCCGCCAGCAGCACCGCGGCCACGACCAGGGCGGTGCACATGGCCAGCCAGTGGGGCCTGGCCAGGAAGTCGATGACGGCGTGCCAGGCCACGACGGGAACCTTGTCGCTGCCGTGCGGGGTGACGCCGAGCGCGTGCGGCATCTGCTGCAGGCCGATCACGCACGCGATGCCCACGGTGAAGCCGGTGACCACGGGGGCGGGGACGAGGGCCATGAACCGGCCGGCGCGGACCAGGCCGAGCCCGACGAGCATCAGCCCGGCCATCAGGCCGACGGTCAGCACTCCCGTGGCGCCGTGGGTGCTCATGATCGGCATGAGCACGACCGTCATCGCCCCGCTGGTGCCGGACACCTGCAGCGCCGACCCGCCGAACAACGCGGCCAGCGACCCGGCTACCACGGCCGTGGCCAGGCCGGAGGCGGCGCCCATGCCGGAGGAGATGCCGAAGCCGAGCGCCAGCGGCAGCGCCACGATCGCCACCGTGAGCCCGGCCATCAGGTCATGGCGGGGGTGGCGGCACATGGCGGCCAGCGCGGCGCGTTCGGGCAGCACGGCGCGTACGCGGCCCCACCCTGCGGCGATCACGGCCGTCACGCCGTGTCACCGTGCGGATCGTTCCTGTGACCGTACATGCACGTCAAAGGTCCGTTCACCATCACTCCCTCGGTGTAAAGACAGCCCCGCATTGTCCCAAATTGCATAAATTTGCAATTCATGAAGAGGGTGTCAGGGTATCAATTACACCCTCTCCGACCTGCTTAAACTCCGGCGGTTCGGCGATATTCGCCGGGAGTGCAGCCGTGCCACTGCTTAAAGGCAAGGTGAAATCCGACAGTCGACCGGTATCCGACCCGGCGGGCGACGGCACTCTGCGGGAGCGCGGTCCCGGCGAGGAGCCTGGCGGCCTCCTGCATGCGGCGCGCGGTCAGGTGCCGCATCGGCGCCTCGCCGACCAGCTCGCGGAAGGCCGCCGCGAAGGCCGAGCGCGACATCCCGGCCTCGGCGGCCAGGCTCTCCACCGTCCATGGCTCGGCGAACCTCGTCTGTACGGCCAGCAGCGCCGCCCCCACGGCCGGGTGCCGCAGGGCGCGCAGGACGGGCTCGCCGTCGGCCAGGTTCGTCAGCGCGGCACGCAGGGCCAGCACGAAGACCAGCTCGAACGCCCGCAGCGCGACGATCTCCGTCCCCGGCCCGCGTTCGCCCCATCCGGCGGCCGTCGCGCCCCCGTCCGCGCCCCCGTCCGCGCGCC
>NZ_BAAAZP010000227.1:0-5098 GCF_039536965.1 Nonomuraea antimicrobica
GACGAGTCGCCCAGGGACATGACGGCGTTGTCCTGGTCCCAGCACAGATCGCCGGTCTTCTTCCCGTCGATCATGCACGATTTGTACTTGCGCTCGACGTAGCCGCCCGGGTTCAGCTCGAAGCCCTCACCGGCCCAGGACGCCTGGTTGTTGGTGGAGGCGGTGCGCCCGTCCACGCTCTGCGAGGAGTAGCCGAGTGACAGCTCGGGCTCGTCGCCGCCCAGCGACGGCGGGGTGCGCAGCTCGTAGCTCCAGGTGAAGTCGCCGGTCTGGGCGCCCACGCTCCAGTCGGCGGAGGGGGCCAGCGAGGTGGCGGAGTGGTCGCCGGACTGGCCGGAGGCGGCGGCGGTGACCGCGTAGACGGCGCCGGTGGTGACCTCGGCGGTCAGCGTGCCGTTCTTGGGGTCGTTGCGGCTGGTGACCGGCTCGGGTTGCGGGCAGGCCGCGGTGGCGGTGGCCGCCTTGAGGCCGCATTCGGCCAGTTTGACCAGGCGTAGGCGGGCGCCGTAGTCGCCGCCGAAGGCGTAGCGGAAACCGGAGTAATCGATCTCCAGCCGGGTCTTCCGCTCGGCCTTGGCCGAGGCCGCGGCGACGCCCTGGCCGGGGGAGACGCGCATCGCCAGGCCGAGCCGGTCGGTGTCGAGCAACTCCACGGTGACCGGCTCCGGCTCGGCGGCGGCCGTGGTCTTGGCCTGTTGCGGGGCCAGGCGGACGGGGAAGCCGGCCGCGAGGGTCCTGGCGGTGGCGCCGCCGAGCTCGGCCTTCTGCGGCTGGGGCCAGGTGACCGCGGGCGGCGCCTGCCACGCCTGCTTCTGGGCGGGGTCGGCCGCGGCCGGCTGAACGGGCACCCTGGTGCCGGGGACCGGGGTCTCCTGCTGGGTGGAGGGCGCGGGGCGGGAGGCGGCCTGGGCGGGCATGGCGTAGGTCAGCGGCACGACCAGGGCGACCGACAGCGCGGCGGCGAGCCTGCGCGGCCAGGGGGAGGGGGGCTTGGGTTCCTGGAACCGGTTCCAGGAGGGGTCGGGCAGGTCGGGTTCTGCGGCGGTCGGAAATCGATTCCAGCGGGATTCGGGCAGGTCTAACTCGTCCGGTAGGTCCATGAGAACCTCTCCCAGGTGGTGGGGGTGCGGCGAATCGGGACGTACGTTGCGGGGGACTTATGGGGCAGGGGACGGTGTCACGCGGTGTGCTGGGCGTTCTGCTCCGTGCTCGGCGCCCCGCCGTACGCGCGGGCGTCGTCTATCTGATCGGCGGCGGAGACGGCGGGACCGGGGCGCTTCGGCGGATGGCCGGACGCGGTCCAGGCGGTGGGGTGATGCCGCCCTGGCCGGCCCTGTGGCGTCGCGCATGCGTACCTCCGCCCGTTCTGAGCAGGGACTACGCGCGGACAGCGAACGCCCGGGCGTCTCCGCGATCCTCGGTTGACGATCGGATTCTCGCCCTCGGCATCCGGGAGGTCCAGAGTTCTGCTCATTCTGCTCAGGATTCCTTCAGCGCGGCGGCACCGGCTGGAGATATCCGTCAGACGGCCGCCGCCATGGTCCCGGGGCCGGGGGAAATTCGGGTGAGGTTCGGGAGGGCCTGGTGCAGAGTTGATGGGGTGATGTCCGATTTTGTACCTGGTATTGAGTTGTCCCGCGCGTTCTATGGCGAGGTGGTGGCGCCGCTGGTGTCAGGGGTGGCGCATGGTGCGGCGTTGATCGGGCCGGGGTCGGAGGTGCTGGAGTTCGACACGGCGCGTTCGGCCGATCATGACTGGGGGCCGCGGGTGCTGCTGTTCGTGGCGGCCGGGCGGGTGGCCGAGGTGGAGGCGAAGGTGGTGGCGGGGCTGCCGGACCGCTTCGGCGGGCTGCCGACGGTGTTCGGCTACCACGGGCGGGTGCGGCCCGGGGTGGCGGTGGCGGAGCTGGGGGAATGGCTGGTGGAGCGGCTGGGCTTCGATCCGCGGGCCGGGGTGTCGCTGCTGGACTGGCTGGCGGCGCCGTGGCAGAGCCTGGCCGAGGTGACCGGCGGCGAGGTGTTCCACGACGGGCTGGGGGAGGCGGGGCTGGAGGCGGCCCGGGCGGCGTTGCGCTGGTATCCGCAGGACGTGTGGCGTTACGTGCTGGCCTGCCAGTGGCGGCGGATCGCGCAGGAGGAGCCGTTCCCCGGCCGGTGCGGCGAGGTGGGCGACGAACTGGGCTCGGCCGTGGTGGGGGCGCGGCTGGCGCGGGAGGTGATGCGGCTGGCGCTGCTGCTGCGGCGGCGCTATCCGCCGTACGCGAAATGGCTGGGCAGCGCGCTGGCGCGGATGCCGGGGTCGGCGGAGCTGGCCGAGTCGCTGGGCTCGGCGGTGGCGGCGCGGTCGTGGCGGGAGCGGGAGGAGGGGCTGGCGGCGGCCTACGGGCGGCTGGCGGCGCTGCAGAACCGGATGGGGCTGGCCGAACGCCTGGACGAGGGCGTGCGGGGCTTCCACGACCGGCCGTTCCGGGTGATCGGCGGGGACCGGTTCGCCCAGGCGCTGATGTCGTCGGTGGGGGATCCGGCGATCAGGGGACTGCCGCCGGTGGGGTGTGTGGATCAGTTGTCGGACTCGACGGATCTGCTGGTGGCGCCGGGCCGGGCGCGGGCGGTGACGGCGGCGGCCCTGGGCCTCACCGCCTGATATCCCCCCTTTGTGATCTACAGTGTAAAGGGCGAGAATTCGGACACATCGGTCTCTCGCCCTACACCCCACACCCTCAGGCGAGGAGGGAGGCCGCCAGGTCCTCGACGCGGACCCGCCAGGCGTGCAGGGTGGCGGGGTCGCCGGCGTGGGTGACGATGAGCCGCGCGCCCTGACCGGTGCCCTGGGCCAGCTCCCACCGGACGATCCCAGCCGGCGTGTCGTACTCCAGGAGCTCGGCGGTCTCGGCGCGGATGACGGGCCCGGCCGTCACACCGGGGACGGTGAAGGCGGCCGGCGGCGGGGCCCCGGGGGTGGCGCCGGGCCCGCCGAGGAGGTTCCAGACGTCGTCGGCGGGGCGGACGAGCTGGCGTTCGACGCGGGCGCCGCCGTCGTGGACCGTGGCCGACGGCAGGCCGAGGATGGCGATGTAGTCCTCGTGCAGGCGGGCGGACGAGGCCGGGCCGGGCTCGGCGGGCCGGGCGGGGGCGCGGCCGTCGAGGTGGGCGAGCATCGCCTGGATGCAGGTGTGCCAGCCGGCGGCGAAGCTGGCGGCGCCGTGCCGGTCGGCGAAGGTGTGGGAGAAGGTGAGCAGGGTGCCCCCGCCGTCGGGGGTGAGCTGCCAGCTCAGCACGTCGTCCCCCCAGGTGTGGGTGAAGGTGCGGGGCGGGTCGTTGGCGGTGATGCGGCCGTCGGGGCCGAAGCCGTAGCCGATGTGGTCGCCGTCGATGGTGACCTCGGCGGGGAACCAGGCCGCCAGGTGCTCGGGCCGGGTGATGGCGGCCCAGACCTTCTCCGGCGGGTGGGGCAGGCGGCGTTGCAGGCGCAGGGTGGTGCGGCCGTCGGGGTGCAGGGTGAGGGCTTCGTTCATGGGGTGTGGTCCTCCATGGTGTCGAGGTGGTGTTCGAGGCGGTCGAGGGCGGTGTTCCAGAGCCTGCGGTAGGGGGTGAGCCAGGCGTCGACCTCGGCCAGCGGCTGGGGGCGCAGCTCGTACCAGCGGCGCTGGGCGTCCTTGCGGACGGTGACGAGGCCGGCCTGGCGCAGGGTGCGCAGGTGCTTGCTGGTGGCGGGCTGGGTGAGGCCGAGGTGGTGGGTGAGCTCGTTGACCTGGTGGGGGCGTTGCAGGAGGAGGTCGAGGATGCGGCGCCGCGCGGGCTCGGCGAGGACGTCGAAGGGCGTCATGCCCGCGAATATACCGCGCGGGCTATATGCCTGCAAGGGAATGTGCGGGGGTCAGGAGGCCGCGCGGCGGGCGTTGGCGTGGATCGCGGCCCGCAGGTAACCGGCCAGGCCCGGGGCGAGCGCGTCGAAGACGGCGGTGAAGCGGGGGTCGCCGGTGTACAGGTCGCCCAGGCACGCGTGCAGGTCGTGGCCGCAGTCGTAGAACCAGCGGGTGATGTGGCCGCGGTGGCGCTCGGCCAGATCCATCGCGTGCGGGCTCTCGGCGGGCAGCCCTGACCTGAACGCGGCCACCAGCTCCTCGTCGAGCGCGCCCGCCTCGGCCTTGAGCCGCAGCCAGTCGGCCTTGGTGTAGGCGGCGACGCGGCGGCGGCTCTCGGCATAGGCGGGACCGTGGCCCCAGCGGCGTTCGACCTCGGCGTCGTGGTCCTCGGGACGGAAACCCGCGAAGACCTCGAACCGCTCGGCGGGGGTGAGCGTGATGCCGGCGGCGCGGGCCCGCATCGCGCGCTCGACGGCGGCGATGACCTCGCCCAGGCGCTCGGCCTTGCGGCTGAGCAGCTCGTGCTGGCGGCGCAGGTGGGTGAGCTCGTCAGCGGAGGGCTCGTCGAGGATGACCGCGATCTCGTCGAGGGGGAAGCCCAGCTCCCGGTAGAGGAGGATCTGCTGCAGGCGCAGCAGATCGGCGTCGGTGTAGCGGCGGTAGCCCGCGTGGCTGCGCTCGCCGGGGGTGAGCAGCCCGATCTCGTCGTAGTGGTGCAGCGCGCGTACGGTGACGCCGGCCAGCCGGGCGACCTGCCCCACGGAGAAGCTCATGGCCTCTACCTTGCCCTCTCGCGTGGGGTGAGGGTCAAGCCGGGTGGACTCTCCCCCGGAGGGAGGGCCCATGCTGGTGCCCATGGACGAGGAGCCGCTGGAGGAGGAACTGCTGCCGATCGGCCGCTTCGCCCGGCTGGGCCGCCTGAGCGTGAAGCAGCTGCGGCGCTACGACGAGCTGGGGCTGCTGCGGCCGGCGTACGTGGACGAGGAGAGCGGCTACCGCTACTACCGGGCCTCGCAGGCGCGGGAGGCGCTGTCGATCGGGCTGCTGCGCTCGCTGGACGTGCCGCTGGCCGTGGTCGGGCAGGTGCTGGCCGGTTCGGCGGCGGCGCTGGCGGAGGTGCGCGACGGGCTGGAGGAGGAGCTGGCCCGCAGGCGGCGCACGCTCGGCGTCCTGGAGCGGGTGATGGCCCACGGGCTGCCCGCGGCGCCCGTACGCGTGGTGCGGGAGCCGGC